>LCOP01000008.1 GCA_000996605.1 Parcubacteria group bacterium GW2011_GWA1_47_8 | reverse complement strand
CGAAAAACAAGGTAAACTACTCATACTCAAAAATAGAACCGTGCTTGGATACTACGAACTAGATTTTTTGAGACTAAAGGGCGCAGAGAAAATTGGAAACGGACTTATTCTTGTTTTTGCTAACTGCAAAAAAGAAAGAGGGCACGAATACTTTCATTATACGGAAGCATGGTTGCTAAAAGATATTGATCCAAAGCAATTTCTCGCATTATCAAAATATGATATTCGCCTTGGAGTCTATCGGACAGGAAAAAATGCGGGAAAACCTCATGACCACGGCTCCGCTTTTCGTCTTACCCGTCTTTCCGAAAAAACCTTTCCGCTTATGTTCAAAACTCACAAGCGTATTCTCTAGTTTTTTCTCAATACAACGATACTTTCTTTATTCATTGTTTCCTCTAAAGCACCCACGATATTTGTCGGCGAGTTTTTGATTGGCATTCTCTTGCCGGGGATATTTCTTACAATTATGTCCTCGCAAGTAAAACCAATTTTTTCTGCTAATTCCGCAATAATAAAATCAGTTGGAATTCTAACTTGCTTAACTAATCTATTGCCAATTACAAGGCAAAAATACTTCCCTGGTTTAAGGATTCTATGAGCCTGCTTCAAACATTCATTCAATCCAAGATTGAAGCTCAATACATCTTTTGCCCTTGCTTCGTCTTGCTTCGCAATTTTTTCTAATGATTCTTTAAGATAACCAGATGAAAGTGTATGAATTAAATTTTTAGTAGCTCTACCGCCAAGAAGATCATTATCTACGCCAGAAGCATCATTTGGGTCATCAAATACATCAATCCATTGTGCCGAAAGGCGAGAAAATTGCCCATAAGCAACAGTTGTACGGCTATCGCCGTATGGCGGAGAAGTAATAATACAGTCAATAGAGCTTGCTTTAATCCCATTGTCTTTTGACGAATCACCGTAAATTATTTTTGTCCACGGATCCTTTTTTGCATCTTTGTAAAAATCAGTCATTCCCGCTATATTTTTCTCTGCGTGTTTGCGAAATATACCGATAACATCTGGGTTATGTTTTTCCAGTTTGTCTGCTTTCACTCGAACCAACTTAAATTCTCCAGTCTTTGTATTTGAGGAATAGCGAACTGTCTCACTAAAAGCGACCATCAAAAAATTCTGAATTGATTCATCTTTTATTTCGCGAATAGCTTTCTTTAGTTTTGCAAGTTTAACGATTACTTTGTCTTTGAACCAAAAATCAATATTCTTAAAATCTGGTCTTTGTATTTCTTTATCTTTAATCTTTTCTACTCTATCAAGTAAAGCGAGATACTCCTTTGTTAATTTTTGAGGATTGATTGGGGTCGTCTTTGCTTTTGCAAGAAAAATAGCCAAAGGGTTAAGATCAATGCCGTAGGCATTTCTTCCTATCAATCTACTTTCGACTAAAGCTGAACCAGAGCCACAGAAAATATCGCAAATAGTATCACCCTCTTTACTATAAGTTTCTAACAATCTTCGTCCGACTTGTGGAATAAACATCGCTGGATAAGTATGTATGCCGTGCGTATGTGATTTCGTTTTTTCTCCTCTATAATCCCACGAATAATCTATTTTACGCACATACTTTTCATCTCTCGATTGTCCTTGATCTAGTTGTGATTCAAGATTGCGAATAATCTTAACGACAACACCTCTCACTTCTACCTCATCACGATAAATTGGGAATAGTGTTGGGTTTGCGGGTTGCAGTCTAAACTTTCCGTTTTCACGATATAATTTTTTGAGCGTTGCTTGGTTATCATCTATCACAGCCACAACAGTCTGACCATTCTCTGCCACCTCTTGTTTGCGTATAACAACAATATCGCCGTCAAAAATACCCTCATCAATCATACTGCTACCTTGAACACGTAAAGCATAGTGCTTGCCTTGCTTTCCAATTTCGTCTCTTGTGATTGTAATAGTTTCGTCTGGAATTTCTATGGCTTCAATAGGCTGACCCGCCGCGATAGCTCCCAAAATAGGAATTTCGACTGTCTGTTTAGCTTCAACTGTGGAAACGGCACGGGGTTGATTGTGTTCTTTATTCAAAAATCCTGCGTCTTGTAGTTTGCTGATGTAATAGTGAGCTGTTGATACAGAGGCAAGCTTAAACTTCTTCTTGATCTCCTCAAGAGAGGGGGCATAGCTATTTTTTGCCATGTAAGTTTTTATAAAATTTAGGACTTGTGTTTGCTTTTTCGTAATCATAATGCTATTATAGAAAATAAATAGAATGTATGCAAGTAGCAGTTATCCCCAATATGAAAATAGGAAGAAATGATCAGTGCCACTGCGGAAGTGGTAAAAAATATAAAAGATGTTGCTTAAACAAAGACACCGACTCTGTTCCACAAGAGGTTATTAAGTATTTCCAAAAAGTCAGAACCGAGCAGGAGTATTTGAAGCAAGCTGGTATTCACATAAACTATGTGAAGCCGATAATGTTCAAGGGAAAAAAGGTATTTGCACTTGGTAATAAAGTTTATGCTGACTGTCCTCCAAATACGACTTTTCATACTTTCATAATACAAATCTTAAAAGATACGATTGGTCTTGACTGGTTCCGAGAGCAAGCAAAATATCCACCTGAAGAACGGCACTTTATTTCTATATGCCTTGAAAAACTTGGTGAATGGATTGAAAAAAATGAAAAAACGGCAGAGCGTGTAAACAGTGAAGTATGGGGAGCAAAACCAGACGGATATAGTAAAAGTCTTTTATTGCTTGCTTTTGATGTATGCAGTCTTATTCATAAACAAGTTCTGCCACCACAATTACTTGAAAGATTAAAATCTCGCGATCATTATCAGGGTGCGAGATACGAAATTGCGATTGCTGCCATCTTCGCTCGACTTGACTGCGACATTCAATTCACTGATGAAAAAAGCAAAAACAAACACTGCGAGTTTGTTGCTACTCATAGGGCCACGGGCTCATCCCTTGCGGTAGAGGCAAAAAGTAAACACCGATCTGGCGTGCTACATCAAATTGGTTTTTTGTTATCTCTAGAAAAACTACTTTCTGCGCGGATGATAAGACGATTATTTAATGACGCCCTTGAACAAAATCCAAAAGATGTGCCTTTTGCTATTTTTATTGATGTGAACTCGCCGATTACGCCCAATATCCCAATGGACGATAAGCCGTGGGTGAAAGATGTAAAGAAATTAGTTAATAGAAAACTCATTGGCATTTCTCCACAAGAATATCCTTTAAGTGCCGCGTTTTTTACCAACTTCTCATATCATTATCAAACCGAGAATGAAGCTGAACAGGGAGAGGCGGTTGGTATTGTAGTACCACATCCAAAATTTCCACCGCCGAATCAAGAATTTTTTGGATACTTGCAGGGTGCACTTAATCATTATGGATTTGTACCCCCAATTGATATTGATGAACCGATTGAATCATTAAGTGCTAACTGAAATCTCAAAAATTCCGCCCCGAATTCCGCCAAAACAAAAAGAGGAGCAAATCGCCCCGCCACACTGCCCGAATACTTGGAGGGCAGAACCCCGAAAGAAAAACACCCTTTCCTTTTTCAAAAGAAATTTCACCCCCGCCAAATCAGAAATACAAGGAGTGTTTTTTCTTTCGGGGTTGCCGAGGCTCTGCGAGGCGGTGGCGGGGCGATTCATTCTCGTTCGAAAAAAGTTCGAGCAAATGCTAGAATAACACCACTAAACGTTAAGAGAATCTGCCTTGCGGCAGATTTTTAGTTTGTGGAAGGCGCAGTGATGTTTTTCTCTGCCTCCCACAGAGAAAAACCACGAGCCGGGGTCGCGAGCACTTAATAGATTTCAAGCGTAGCGAAGAAATATATTTAGTGACTTGTGACCACACGTCAGATTAAGTCGAGCCCTGCTCGTCAGTATTCTCGCTCCTAAAAATAAAGGTGCTTTGCCCTCCAGCTCGTATTTGCATCTTTTTTTCCAGTGTGTTATTGTGCGCAAGGTTAACAGGGTGCAAGGAAAGGAGGCTGTATGTTCGTTTTGACAAAGCGAATAGGGGAGAATCTCCTAATCGGTGTCGACACCACTGTTTTGGAGATAGGCGAAGATTGGGCAAAGTTCGGGGCAAGGGTATCAATTTTTTACACACAACAAAGGGGGTGGTCAAATATGCTCATTTTAACGAGACGAGTGGGGGAGACTCTCATGATTGGGGACGATATTACCGTAACTGTTTTGGGGGTTAAAGGCAATCAGGCGCGTATCGGAGTGAACGCACCAAAATATATCTCCGTGCATAGGGAGGAAATCTACGCACGGATCCAGAAGGAAAAAAAGGATGCAAGTGAAGGAGGAGAAGATGATGACACTATCCCATCTTTTGCCGCATGACGGGCAATCATACCGTCTTACTGGGCGCACGACTCTCACGACGAGAGAAGTGCGCCTTTATTTTTTTGCAAAGGACTATCTTTTGCAGTTTCTTTCCGTTATTGTATCAAAAATGGTCGATATCGCCTATCTCTATCCAGTGGATTTTATGATACAATTTCTCACATGAGAACCAATGCTTATATTGACGCGTCCAACCTGTTTTATGGTGGCAAGAAATCTCTCGGATGGAGTATTGATTATCGGAAGTTACGCGACTATCTGGAGGGCAAGTATCAAGTTTCTCAGGTCTATTTTTTCGGCGGTGTCGAGATACATAAATTTCCTTTTGATTATTTGAAAAATGAAACTGTTCCCGTCCGAGATATTGAAAAATATCTCATCGATTTAATTGTTGAAAAAGGCGACAAAATTTCTGAAGCTGAATTAAGGCTCCTTGGGCGTCACTTAAAGCGAGTTCGTTTTTATATCAAGATTGAAAAGTTCGGGTACAATTTAATCTTGAAGCCGGTCAAAACTTTCTATGATATCGACGGAATTCCTGCCCGAAAAGCAAACTGCGATGTGGATATGGCGTTCTACCTCATGCGTGACCGCGACACATTTGAACGCGCCATCATTCTATCCGGTGACGGTGATTTCTTACCTGTTTTGAAGCATCTTAAAGAGCGTAAAAAGGAAGTTTTGATTCTCGCCCGCGCCGAGCGAACTGCCAAGGAAATGAAGAAATTTGCAGGAGATAAATTCCTCGACTTCGAATATTTACGCGAGCGTTTAAAACGGACGGATATAAGAGATGATCAGTAAAACAGCGAACGGCACCCATTTAGGATGCCGTTCAGGTCTGATATAAATAGTATAGCAGGTTTTGAACCTCAGTCAAGATTGAGTTGGGGGGTATTGACGTAACCTGCGTAGTATGTTAGTCTGTGGATAGTTGTTCGGTAGTCTTCACTACCGGATTTCTACTATAAGAAGGGGAGTACCGGTAGCCAAAACAAGGGCATAAAGCCAAATAGTTCGCCCGCTACCTCTCTCAACAAGAGTATGTTTAATTTTATTAAATTTTTTTTCGTCGGCATTCTCAATACTGCAATAGACTTTGCGGTTCTCAATCTTCTCATCATCACGGTGGGGGTCGGTTCGCGCGGCGAGCTCTACGTCTTTTTCAAATCAATCTCGTTTCTTGCATCTGTCGCCAACAGCTATCTTTTTAACAAGCATTGGGTCTTCAGAAAATCAAACACTGCGTATGCAAAAGAATCCGCACTCTTCCTTGCGGTGTCGCTCGTCGGGTTCGCGCTCAATATCGGCATTTCTTCGCTTGTATTTTTTGCGCTTACGAATTGGTACGGCGTCTCCGCGCACCTTGCGGCAAACGTCGGCGCGCTCGCGGGGAGCGCCATGGTGCTGCTCTCCAATTTCAACGGGTATAAATTTTTTGTTTTTAAAAGCCACCATGAAAAATAACATCACCCTTTCGGTCATCATTCCTGCATACAATGAAGCGGACCGCATCGGCGCGACGTTTCGCAGTCTCGAGACCTATTTCAAAGGCAAAGAATTTTCGTATGAGATCATTGTGGTCGACGACGGATCTATTGACGGTACTGCCAGCATTGTGCGCGCATTTGCTGAAACTACCCCGGCTATCAAGCTTTTAGAAAATGGCACCAATCAAGGCAAGGGCTACTCGGTCAATCGCGGTATGCTCTCTGCACGCGGAGCATACCGCCTTTTCATGGACGCGGACAATTCGGTAGATATTTCGCACCTCGATACATTTTGGGAGTGGATAAAGAACGGCTACGATGTGGTCATTGGTTCCATCCGTATTAAGGATTCCCATATTGTCGAGCATTCCGGTCGCCACCGACGTTTCCTCGGCAATCTTTCAAAAACACTTATTCGCACGGTTGCTGTTCCGGGTATCCACGATACCCAGCGTGGATTCAAGTTCTTTTCCGCTGACACCGCAAAAAGGATTTTTCCCAAGCAAACAATCTGGCGCTTTGGATTTGATATCGAGATATTGGTAATCGCGTGGCTCAACGGATTCAAAATCAAAGAACTGCCAGTTATGTGGAACAATCCCGCTGGCTCGAAAGTAACGCTGATGTCCTATTTTGAAACGCTTCGGGAGCTTGTCTGGATTACACGCAACCGCCTCGCGCGTAAGTATTCGGTCGAAAATGTGGCGCAAGGAGTACCACCTCCCTATGTGCAAACGACGCGCATGTGGCGGACCAATCTCAAACAGAGAATACGCACGATCTCGCGTACTATGAACACCTCCGTCAATCGCGAGTCTTTCGCGGAAAGTCGTCGCGCAGTCGCAGAGTTCATCGTCGGGTCCGAGCACAAGGAAAAACTTGTTCATATTATGGACGAAGACGGCAAGCGGAAAGGGTTCTCGCACAAAGGGAAAGAATTCGTTCATCACGGCGACCTCCATCATCGCGAGACGGCGTTTCGCAATCTCGTGCGTCATCAAAAATTCTTTATTGTAACCGCACTCACGCTCCTCGTGGGGAGCTTTGTCCTCAACTGGTACGCGACTTTGATCGGGATATTCGGCGTGCTCACGTTCTTGTATTTCCTCGACCTCCTCTTCAATGCGTACATGTTGTATCGCACGTTCCGTGTTCGTCCCGAGATCATTGTAAGCAAGCGTGAGCTTGCTCTAGCCGAAGGTCTGGTGTGGCCGATGTACACTATTTTCTGTCCGCTTTACAAAGAGTGGGAGGTCGTGCCGCAGTTCGTGGCGGCGATGCAAAAGCTTGACTATCCGCATGACAAATTGCAGGTCATGTTCCTCCTCGAGGAAAACGACCAAGAAACGGTTGAAAAGATTCGCGCGGCAGACTTACCCGCGCATTTCGAAATTGTGGTGGTTCCGCACTCGAACCCGAAGACCAAGCCGAAAGCGATGAATTACGGACTCAAAAAGGCGCGCGGCGAATACGTGGTGATCTACGATGCCGAGGACGTGCCCGAGCCGGACCAGCTCAAAAAAGCCGTCCTCGCCTTCGCAAAGATCGACCGCACCGTCGCATGCGTGCAGGCAAAACTCAATTTTTATAATCCGAAACAAAATATTTTGACGCGTGTGTTTACCGCGGAGTATTCGCTGTGGTTCGATCTCGTGCTTCCGGGGCTTCAGTCGATTTCGGCGCCTATTCCGCTCGGCGGGACATCGAACCATTTCCGCGTAAGCGTTTTGCGTTCTCTCGGCGGGTGGGATGCGTTCAACGTGACCGAGGACTGCGACCTCGGCATGCGGCTTTCGCGGCGCGGACTCAAAACGGCAATCATCGAATCGACGACGTACGAAGAGGCGAATTCGCACCTCATCAACTGGTACAACCAGAGAAGCCGCTGGATCAAGGGGTACATGCAGACATACTTTGTGCACATGCGCAGTCCGCGCGCTCTCTATCGGGAGGGCAAGCTTCGCGATTTACTTTTCTTTCAGCTCATCGTGGGAGGAAAAGTCGTTTCGCTTTTCATTAATCCGCTCATGTGGATTATCACGATTACCTACTTTACCTTTCGCGCACAGACGGGCGTGTTCATTGAATCGTTTTTCCCAGGACCCATTTTATACATCGGCGTGTTCTCGCTTATCTTTGGAAACTTTTTGTATCTTTATTACTACATGGTCGGATGCGCGCGACGCGAGTATCACGGGATTACCAAATACATTTTCCTTGTGCCGCTCTACTGGCTCGGGATGAGTCTCGCGGCATGGCGCGCGGCGTACGAAGTCGTAGTCAAACCGCACTATTGGGCGAAGACACAACATGGACTCCATTTGTCCAAGGAGGCGAGAGCAAAAGCATCTGTAGCCGCGCCCACGAAAGAAGCGCCGGTGGAATCTGTCCCGAAAAAAAGGAAACCCTACAACATGGAATTCTTCGGAAGAGCCCTTAGGTCCGGCGCGATGATGCTCGTTCTCTCGTCGATCGTTGCGAATATTCTCAATTTTGTATTCAATGCGTATCTCGGACGCCAATTGACCCTTGAAGAATTTGGAATCGTAACCATGATGAGTACCTTTGCGTACATGCTTAGTCTCTTCACGGGCGCGCTCGGAACCACAATGACGCATGTCACGTCATTTCTCGAAGGCGCGTATCCGAGCGCAAGCAGGCGGTTCTTCCGCAAGAAATGGCTCTCGATATGTATTGTCGCGGCGCTCTCGAGTACGGTGTGGCTCATTTCTGTGCCGGTAATTGCAAACTTTTTTCAAGTCACCAGTTTTATCGTGATTATCGCTTTTGCACCCGCGATTATTTTTGGCGCGCTCGATTCGTTCAACAGGGGATACTTACAGGGGACATTTAACTTTCGCTTTGCGGCGATTGTTACCTTGGGCGAGGTGATCGCGAAGCTCGCCATCGTGTTTGCTTTTGTAACATACGGATTTCATGAATTTGCCGCACTAGCGATTCCGCTTTCCGTTGTTGTTGCATGGGTTTTCTCCACGACAATTGCCGTGTTTCTTTATCGCAGAGCTTCATCAGTTATTTCTGGTCGCCCCATAGAACCCATTGCCAAGAAATTTCCCCTCGGATTTTATGGGGCTTCACTCATGACCGGCATCTCCGTCGTCGCGTTCTTGAGCGTTGATGTCATTCTTGCAAAGCATTACTTGAGTCCCGATGATGCCGGACGCTACGCCATGCTTTCGCTTGTCGGAAAGATGATTTATTTCTTTGGTGCACTTCTCAATGGTTTCATCGTTACCTTTGTCAGCCGTTCGGAAGGCGAGGGCACTAACCCGGAGAAACCGTTCAAGAAGATTTTTATGGGTACGGCATTCCTCGCGATTTCCGCGGGTCTTGGTCTCGCGCTTCTCGGGTCGTTTTTGGTGCCGTTCCTTCTCGGCGAGAATGCGCGCTCAATTGTTGCGTTTGTGCCGTCGTACGCGCTTGCGATGACCTTGTTTACCTTGACGACCAGTATCGTGCTCTATCGTCTTGCGCGTAAACATTATATATTTCCCGCCATTTCTCTTTCTGTGGCGATGGTTATGATGTGGGGGATTGTCGGGTCGCATGCCTCGATTGACGCTTTCGTGAAGGTTATCTTGAATATCAACATCTTGTATTTTGCGGCGGTCGCCACTTTGCACCTATTTAGCGATGTATTCATCCGCATCTACTGGAACGTACGCGATATTCTTGCGGTGTTCAAAAAGTTGCCGGCGGCGGAGCCGCTTCCCGAGCATATGCGCATCCTCATCTTCAACTGGAGCGACAGCGAGAACGTATTTGCGGGCGGTGCGGAAACGTATATTCACGCGCTCGCCAAGCGCTGGGTCGAGTCGGGACATTCGGTAACGCTCTTTTGCAGTAATGACCGCAAACAAGATCCTCACGGCAACATCGACGGCATACGGATCATCCGTCGGGGGGGATTTTATGGCCTGTACGCCGTGGCGGCGGTGTACTATCTGCTTAAATTCCGTGGGAAATTTGACGTGATCGTCGACTGTGAAAACGGAATCCCGTTCTTCACACCGCTTTACGCCAAAGAGCCGGTGTACTGTCTCGTGCATCATATCCATCAAGATGTATTTCGGAAATCGCTCATTTTGCCGCTTGCGCTCTTTGCGTCGTTCCTCGAAAAGCGCCTGATGCCGCTCGTCTATCGCGGGAGCAACTTCATCACCGTATCGGAATCATCAAAGCGCGAAATGAAAGAGCTCAACGTTACGGAGAAAGAGATTACGGTTGTGTACCCCGGGGTCGACCTGAAGTTCCTCTCCCCCGGAATGAAATCAAAAACACCACTGGTGTCGTATGTTGGCAGATTGAAGGAATACAAATCCGTCGACGTGCTCCTTAGAGCATTTGTGAAGATTCTCGTAACATTTCCGGAAGCGCGGCTTATTGTCGCCGGCGACGGCGACGAGCTTGGCGCACTCAAGCGCCTCGCGGCGAAACTCAACATATCTGTGCACGTTTCGTTTCGTGGGAAAGTTTCCGAGGAAGAAAAGCGCGATATCATGCGTTCGTCGTGGGTCGTCGTCAATCCGTCGATGATGGAAGGGTGGGGATTGACGACCATTGAGGCAAATGCGTGCGGGACGCCAGTCGTCGCATCAGACGTTCCCGGTCTTCGCGATTCGGTGCGAGACGGCGAGACGGGGATACTCGTGCCGTATGGGGACGCCCATGTGCTCGCAAGGGAGATTACCAGACTTCTCGAAGACCCTGTTTTGAGGGTCGTGCTTGCCGCAAAGGCGGTCGCATGGGCGGCGAATTTCGAATGGCAAAAAAGTAGTGATGCGTTCCTCCGGCTCCTCTCGCGTTCCGTGGGTTCGGTACTTAATTATAAGGCATCTCTTGCCGACCGCGTATGAACAAATTCAAGAAAACACAACTCGTAAAACCAACCATGCTCCAAATAGTTTTTGGCGTTGCCGTTTTTTTCTTGAAGAAGCATACTCCGCCGAAGGTTATTCCACATATCAGTCAATATACACACATCTCCTCGATCAAGAAAGACGCATTCAAGAACTTTTCGTTGGGGATCTATACTGATGGGGAAGAAAAAGTTTTCATTAAAACATGGACCGGGCGCGTGAAGGATTTCAAATACTATTCGTTGGTGAACGAATATTTCGTGAGTCCAATCCTGCGCAAAAAATTTGCCGAGTCGGGGTACAAAGATAGGATCTTTGTACCAGAGGTCAAAGATGTAGTAGTGGGCGAGTACTCGCTCTCGGTGGTCTTTGAATATATAGATGGCGCGCATCTTGATAATTTTCCGATTGAGCGGCAAGAAGAGGTTCTCCGCGAAATATGCGAAGCATTTGCGAAAATTTCCTTGTCTCTCACTGACGAAGAAAAATCGCATTTTACAAAACGAACATTGCCTTTTTACATTCTTTCTTTACCGTTCTTGCTCGGTATGGTGGGGGCGAAGAACCCGCGCAAGTTTCCTCTTGCGTTTCGGTACGCACTGAAGAACATCCTCGGGGCGCGGAGCCTTGTCGGGCAACCGCTTGCAATTGCACATCGCGACCTAACACCTAAAAATATATGCATAAGGAAGGGGAAGGCGTATGTTTTTGATTGCGAGGGCGTTGTTATGACATTGCCATCGTACGATCTCTTGCAGATCAAAACCGTGCCGGAATTCTCGGGGTTCGCCGCCTTGTCGCCTCTGCGCACTCTTCACAGCGGTTTCCTCTTCATGTTCATCACGCTACACACACTGGTGAACGTGAAAAATGTTCCGTCATGGCAGGAATATTTGGTTCCAATCATTACAAAAAGCGTATGAAAACAAATTCGCAAAAACTCACAGTAACTGTCGGTATCCCCGCGTATAATGAGCAGTGGAATATCGAAAACATTTTGCGCGCCGTACAGAAACAGAAGGAGGAGGGTTTTGTTTTGGAAAAGATCATCGTTCTTTCTGACTGTTCTACCGATGTGACGGTGGAGAAAGCGCGCGCGCTTGCGGCGACGGATCCGCGCATAGAGATAGTGGAAGGGAATGAACGAAGAGGAAAATCCGCAAGGATGAACGAACTTTTTGAAAGATCGGAAACCGATATCATCATAATTTTTGATGCCGATATTGATTTAGTTTCGGATACGGTTGTGCACGATCTTGTTATGCCGATGAAAAACGACCAGTCAGTGCAAGTTGTCTTTGGTCGCTCAGAGCCACGCCCGCCAACGAATTTCATACAGCACGTCATATTTACCGGATGGGAGATTTGGGACGATATCCGCACGCGAACTCATGGAGCGGAAATGTATCGCTGCGAGGGAACCATCAGGGCTTTTCGGAGGGAATTGTATAACGTCATGCGTTTTCCAAACTTCAGCGCTGATGATGTGTTTCCATTTTTGTATTGCAGAAAATATGGTTATCAGATGTCGTCTGCAGCGCAAGCAGTCGTATGTTACGCTCTGCCCACAACATATCGTGATTACCTACGGCAGTCAGTTCGATTTCTTGGTTCAAAAAAAATTCAGAAACGAAGTTTCGATCCTGGTTTCGTTGAACGATTTTATGTTATTCGGGGCAAAGATAAAATTAGGGCTCTCATTACGCACGGTCTAAGGAAACCTTTCTTGGTATTTTCATACCTTGCATTTTTGATACCTCCTAAAATAATCTCTTTATTTAAGACAGCAGAATCAAGGACTCCGCTTTGGGAAATCGCAACATCGACGAAAAATGCTTTGAACATCCCTGCGATTGATGCGCGCAAGAAAATAATCTTTTCAAATTATGATGACATCAAAAACCCTATTTATGGGGGTGGCGGCTCCTTTGCCGTCCATGAAGTTGCAAAACATTTAGCAACAAATTTTCAAGTCGAAGTCCTCACCGGAAGATACCCACACGCAACAGATGATAATATTGACGGAGTACAGTATTGGCGCATCGGCACATCACTCTTTGGTGCACGTGTCGGACAACTCTTTTTTCATTTCGTACTTCCTTTTTATGTTTTTTTCAAAAAGTATGATTTGTGGATAGAAAGTTTTACTCCGCCATTTTCGACCTCCTTCACGCCGCTTTTTACCAGAAAGCCGGTGATTGGCCTCGTGCACATGCTTTCTGCGAAAGATATGTCCCGAAAATATCATTTACCGTTTACCCTTATTGAAAATCTCGGCTTGAAATATTATTCTCATTTCATCACGCTGACAAAAGAGTCTGCGCTCCAGATAAAACAACATAATCCATCCGCTGATGTTCAAATTATCGGAAATGGTACCGATGTTCCCGTAGCCCCGAATGAAGCGGACGACAAGCAAGGGAAGCACCTTTCGTTTATTGGAAGGGTCGAGATTGACCAGAAGGGACTGGACCTCTTACTCACGGCATATACCGAGATACTGAAAGAGGTTGACTTGCCGCTCGTTATTGCCGGAGCCGGTTCTTCGTGCGAAACTGCGCGTTTGAAAAAGCTTATCCATGCTCATGGACTGACTGATAAAGTGAAACTTCTCGGACGAATATCGGGAGCGCAAAAAGAAGAATTTTACCGAAAGACGTTTATCGGGCTTGTTCCGTCAAGGTATGAAACTTCCCCTTTGGTGGTGCTGGAGATGATGTCGTACGGTATCCCGGTGATCGGGTTTGATATTCCCGGTCTCGCGTGGGCGTCACGCAGTGCTGTCGTTCAGGTTCCGTCTTTTGACACTCAGTTGTTTGCTCAAGCAGTCATTGATTTGGTCCGCGATAAAGTGCAGTATAAAGCGATATCAGTAAATGCACGAATAGCCGCCGAGGGGCGCAGTTGGGGGATTGTTTCTGAAAAATATAAACAATATATCGAGACCGTTCTCGCGTCCCCATCTAGTCATTACGTGCAAGATTTTTTCCCGAGGGCTCACCTTGGGGAGTGAAGCGTGTGATGTAATAGTAATTATGAATAACGAAATCATCAACAACATAATTCGTGAGAAGATACCGTGCTTTTTCATCTCACCGCATCTTGACGATGCCGCGCTTTCCGCCGGCGGCTTGATTGCGTATTTGTCGCAACATACCCATGTTGAGGTAATCGACGTATTTACCGAAGCCTCGCCAAAACCCTATACGCTTTCTGCAAAGGCTTTCCTTCGGCAATGTGGATATGCCGATGATGCAGATGCATTGTTTGACGCGCGAAGAAAAGAAGACCTCTGTGCGTACGGCACGATCGGCATCACGCCACGCAATTTGGGACTTGCGGATGCGCTCTGGCGCAGGTTGCCTGTTGTTTCTGCGGTGCACCGCGCTCTCTCTCATGTATTGCCGGAATTTTCTTTTATCTATCCGACATTCAGGGTTCATGTCGCAGGTGGGCATGTTTCGCGACACGACAGAGAGCTTGCCAAAAAGATTGGCGGAGAGCTGCAAAAAATTATAGGGGAACATGAACGATATTATATTTTTTGCCCACTTGCGGTCAAAACCCATGTTGATCATGTACTCGTTCGTGATGTATGCCTAAAAAATTTCCAACATGTGATAGTGTGGTCGGATTTTCCTTATTGTCTGGTAAATGGAATCACGCCGGAGAAGGTTGGTGCGTTTGCTCGAGTTCTTTTTACGTGGGAAGATAATATGGATGAGAAAAAAAGAATGGTATCGGAATATAAAAGCCAACTGCAGGGATTGTTTCCGACGGGTGGGATACCTCTCATCTCGGAAGTGTATTATTCTCCGCAACAACAGGGTACACAAAGGAAAACAAGCGGTGATAAAAGTCATATGAATAATGACGCAAAAAAGCAATTGAGCATCACCATCGGAATCCCCACACGATACGGCGGTATTGATCTTGTCCCGACGATCGAGAGTGTTCGGGCGTCTATCGGCGTGGTTATTGATCGGCTCCTTGTTGTTGCGGACAGAACCCCGATACCTCCGGAGATTAAAAACCGATTGAGAGAGCTTGGTGTTGAGCTCGTGTGGAATGATAAAGAGGGAACTTGGGTGAAAAAGATCAAACAAATGCTTGCAATGTGTACGACAGATATTTTCATCACTACGCAAGATGATGTGATTTTTGAGCCGAACACTGTCGCCGAAATCGCAAAAGCTTTTGAAGAGGGAGAACATGTTACGATGGTTTCAAGCGCTATTCTCCCGCTTGTGGCAAAAACTTTTTTTGAATCGATCCTCAGTGTTGGGGTACGGGTGTCTGGCCGTATTGCTTCCTTTTGGAATGGAGGAGACAACTATTTGTCCGCAAGTGGGCGATGTTTGTCGTTCCGAACCAAATTTATGGAAAAATTTGAAATTCCGGAACAGATCATCAATGCAGATGCTTTTCTGTATTTTAAAAATAAAGAGCTTGGCGGAGTTATGCGGCATGCATCACAATCAATCGTTTGCATTGATCAACCCAAAACATTAAGAGAACAGCTTGGACCGAGTAGTCGTTACCAAATATCAAAAACGGAACTTTCTCGGTATTTTAAGAACGATATTTCTGCCGAATACCGCATACCGCTTTATGTTGGCGTACGGGCAGTTTTCGCTGAATTTTTGAGGAGGCCATTTCGCACGCTCGCTTATGTCGGTGTTTTTGCGTACACGCGCGCTCGACGCCTGCCGATAACCAAGATTGCTAATCCGTTCTGGAATCGTGGCAAAGAGGCGGACTCTGTCGGTTGATCTTAAAACTTTTTTATGAAAAAAGACATTTTTATCATTCTCGCGATTATTCTCTTCGGCGCTACGTTGTATACGCTCACCCTTCGCGGTGCGCCGGGGAACCCGACCGCAAGTGAGTTTAAGGATAATTTGGATATGCCGACGTATGCATTTGAGCTCTCGTCGGAGCGCGGGCGGTACGTGCATGTTGTAAGTTTGGCACAGCGCGGAACGTTTGACATCACTGAAGAATGGGCGCTCGTGGCGTATCCCGACGTGGGCGTACATAACGACAAGTATTATAGTTTCTTCGCGCCTGGTGTTTCGTACTTCACTTTGCCGTTCTATTTATTGGGGAGTAAGTTTGGGTTGGGGCAAGTTGCGACGTTTGCCGCGGAATCTATCGTAAGTATCATTACGCTTGTCTTTATTTATCTGATTGGACGGCGCATATTCAAGCTTCCGCTATGGGCGGCGGTTTTTGCGGTGTTGGTATACGGCTTTGGATCAACATCGTGGAGTTATGCGATCACACTCTATCAAAATGCGTTCACCGCATGCTTTATTGTAACGGCATTGTATGCGGCATGGTGTTTCGGAGAAAGTCGTGCAAGGTTTGCGTGGCTTTATGCGGTGTATGTGTGGCTTGCGTATGCGCTCGCGATTACCGTTGACTATCCAAATGCACTCCTCATGCTTCCGGTGATGGTGTATCTCGCGTACCTCACGTTTTTGTTCAAAAAGACGGAGGGCGAAGGCATTGCAATCTCGGTACGATGGGCAGGCGTCGTGACGGCGCTTGCGTTCGTGATTGTAACGGGTTTTCATTTTGCGCACAATGTGTACTACTATGGCGGATGGAGTAAGCTTGCGGGAACGCTTGAGAGCTATCGCCCTTATACTACCGCGACTACGACACCCATAATGGGAACGACCGATACCCTCACGTCTGCCTCAGCGATTTCAACACTGCCATCGGTCCTCCTCGGCACGACGTCGCTTGTACTAGCCACGACGACAGCGACAACAACCGGAACTACGACGGCAACGACCACTCCCATGAAGGAAAAAACAGTCAGCGGGTTTTTCCACGAGCAGAACATTCCAAATGGCTTCTCTATCCTGATGTTTTCAGATGAACGCGGACTCCTTTTCTTCACGCCGATATTCCTCCTTTCCTTCTTGGGAATATGGTATGCCCTGCGGAGAAAGGGAGGGGATAGGGCTGTCTATGTCGTCTTACTTTGTCTTATGGCGCTCAATTTATTCCTCTACTCTTCATGGGGTGATCCGTGGGGTGGGTGGGCGTACGGACCACGGTACCTCATCCCGTCGATGCCGTGGCTCGCACTCTTTGTCGGAGTCGCGCTTGCGTGGGGGGGTGCGGCTTTTTCCAAAAAGATTATTGCACTCGCGCTTTTTCTCTATTCGTCCGGGATTGCGCTCATCGGTGCGCTGACCACAAACGCTATACCCCCCAAGTCCGAGGCGATGTTTCTTCCGATCAATACCTACAACTTTCTCAAGAATGTTCCGTTTTTACAAGAGGGGAAGAGTGGTAGTTTCGTCTACAATACGTATGTGTCCGCACATTTCTCGCTTCTCGAATACTTCCTGATTATTTATGGGGTTCTCGCGCTTATCGCCGTGCTCGTCCTCTTTGTTTCGCTTTTCTCACGTCATGAATAACACACTCATTATCGCAGAAAAATATTTCGCGTGGCTTCCGCGCTTTTTTAAATTGGTTACCCCAGAGCGGTGGGTCATTGTTATTGCGGTGACGCTTGCCGTCCTAAGTACCGCATACTCGTTCACGCATGGTTATATCATCGCGTACGGTGATGCTGAGTCACACCTAAATATCGCCAAGCGCGTCATTGACAGTCTGACACCCGGTTTCGCCCAGCTGGGCGGTATTTGGTTACCGCTTCCGCACCTCTTTCTCGTGCCGTTGGTGTATTTCGACTGGTTGTGGAAGACGGGGCTTGCGGGTTCTGTCGTCTCGGGGATCGCATTTGTGGTGTCTGCGGTATTTCTGTATCGGCTGACATTCGTCTTGACCAAGGATGGTAGAGCGGCGTTCATTGCGGCGATTGCGTTCGTCCTCAATCCGAATATTCTCTATCTCCAGTCAACACCTATGACGGAAATGACGCTCATTGTGTTCTTTATCCTCTCAAGTTATTTTTTCATTCGCTTTCTCTTGGATGATACGGATTTGCTCATGCTTATTCTCGCGGCGTTTTTTGGATTTTGTGCATCACTTTCGCGTTACGATGGTTGGGGGCTTGTCCTTGTGGAGGCGGGCGTTCTCGTGTTGTATTATCTCCCGTATCGCATACGGGATGGGTGGTCGCAAGTACTACACGGCATGCGCGGGTTTTTTGCCGCAAGGAGTGACAAGCCCTTCGGGGAGCGGTTCGGTCTTCTCGAGGGGCGTTTGATTCTCTTTTCAACGCTCGCGTTTTTTGGAATTCTCCTGTGGTTTTTGTGGGACTGGCTCATTTTGGGCGACCCGCTGTACTTTACGCACAGCCAATTCTCCGCCGCATCGCAACAGCAGGGCTGGCTCGCGCGCGGTGAGCTTCCCGCGTATCATAACATTGGCGTCGCGCTTCTGTATTACTTTGTGACGAGTCTCGAAAGCATGGGGATACTCCTCGCTTTGGCGGCGCTCGCCGGCGTGTATGTATTTCTCGGAGACAAAACCAAGAAATATCAAATATTGATTCTCCTCGTACTTTTCGTGCCGTTTCTTTTTAACGTCGCCACGCTTTTCCTCGGGCAGTCGGTCATCTTTCTCCCCGGGCTTACGCCGCCGACCTTTGAATGGACACTTTTCAATGTGCGCTATGGTACGATGATGGTGCCGTTCTTTGCGATATTCACGGCGTACCTTTTTTATAGAAGCAGGACGCTCGGACGCACGCTGGTCACGGGGGTTGTCGCTTTGCAGGCGATACTTTTTGTCGTCGGGTTTTCCCCCGTACTTGCGTTCAAGGACGGCATGTCGGGGCTTTCCTCGGCTATCGCAAAGATGCCGGATGCGCAAGCGTGGATAGCGAGAGAATATGATTATGGGATGGTGCTCACGGACGACTTTGCGCGGACGATTAGTATTGTGCGTACTCCTATGAAGATGAAGGACGTCATCTATATCGGTAACAAGCCGTATTGGGCAGAGTCGCTTGTTGAACCAGAGAAATACGCGCGGTGGATCATCATGCAAAAGAACGACGTGATATGGAGAAATCTCATCGACAAGCCTGAGCTAAATGCGCGATTGTTCAAATACTTCAATAAAGTGTATACTTCCGAGGATATTCTCATTTTCCGCAGAATCGACGTGTACCCCGCAAATTAAGAATTTTTCATCGTATGCGCATCATCAAACAATTATTATATGTATTTCTCGGCGGACTCCTTGTGGGGGGTGCGGGTGCGATTGCTGTCTTTGCGTCGCTCTCTCGCCCAGCTTTCTTCCCTGAACACCAAAAGCAACTTTTCGCGGTGCAGGCGGTGGACACGATGAAGTATTCGCGCGACATATCGGGGCAGGTGCTTGACAATCCGGCGGCTTTTAAAAAGATGATTGACGAGCAGATGAGGCTCATTGAAGATGTCGGCGCCACGCATGTCGCTATTGCAACGCCGTATGACGAGCGGTTCATTCCCGTCCTCTCCTTGTGGGTCGCATCTGCGCGCGCGCATCATCTCTCGGTGTGGTTCCGTGGGAACTTTTCGGGATGGGAAGGGTGGTTTGGATTTCCGAGGATTGCCCGCGCGGAGCACAAGCGGCTCCTCGCGGCGTTCATAAAGAAGCACCCAAGCCTTTTCAAAGACGGCGATCTTTTCTCTCCCTGTCCGGAATGTGAAAATGGCGGACCGGGGGATCCGCGCAGAACGGGGGAGAAGGAAGGGTATAATAATTTTCTCATCGAGGAGCGTGATATTGCACTCCGTGAATTCGAGGCGCTCGGCAAGTCGCTCGAGGTATACACGACTATGAACGGTGATATTGCGCGCGATATTATTACGCCCGCGTCGGCGAAAGCACTCGGGGGGACGGTACTCATCGACCACTACGTCAGCTCGGCGGAGCGTTTTGGGAACGACGTGCGCACGATTGCGAAAAAGCTTGACGCGAAGGTGGGACTCGGCGAACTCGGCGCGCCGATACCGGATCTGAACGGCAACATGACGCCGCTCGCGCAGGCGAATTTTGTCCGCGCTCTTTTGGATACGCTGTACGTGCAAAATGAATCCGTACCTTTGGTGAGCTACTGGACACTTACTGGCGGATCGACCGCAATTGTGAACGACGACGGCACGCCGCGTCCCGCGTATTTTGTACTGAAAGATTATTACACCGCACCGTATGTGTACGGCACCATTATGGATTCCCTTGGCGAGCCTTTGAGTGATGTTGCCGTCACTGTTGCAAGTACGACCTACTCTGTCAAAACGGATGGCGGATTCTATCAACTTTTTTTGCCTCCCGGATACCGAACAATCGTTGTTGAAGACAGTGCGGAGTACCCCGGCGTGACGTTTGCGCTCTCTAATGACATCGGCACCTCAACACAGCGGAACGTGTATCTCAAGCCGGCGCATCCTTCGCTGTGGTATAAAATCCGAGCGCTCTTTTATGGCAAAAAAGCCTAGGGAATTAAGTGTCGCAACCGAAAAGAAGAGACGATTACGTGGAAGTTTACCATTGGCAACCGAAAAGAAGAGACGATTACGTGGAAGTTTACCATTGAAGACGCGAAGAAAGTATTCAAGTATGATGGACAAAATTAAGTGGATGGGGTGCTAGTTTATGAAAAAGGAAGTAATTAAAAAAGTGACGATTGATGACCTTTCTGTTATGGTAGTGAAAGAAAATCTTGCTACAACTCGCAGAGACGTATTGGAAATTGGTGATCGTTTTGTCCCACGATATGAGATCCACGACCTTTTGGTTCGCTTTGATAAATTGGAGAGACAGGTAAAAGGAAAGTAGAAGAAAAACCTCCATCAATTGATGGAGGTTTTTCGCTTGGTTTTTTGGGTAAAAAATGATAGAGTTTCGACATTAAGTAAGAAAAATTAATCATGAACACAGGAACAATCAAACAAATCGTCGGACCAATCGTTGACGTGTATTTTGAAGGAGCGCTTCCCGCCATGTACGATGCGCTCATTATCGAGCACAAAGAAGGCGGCGCAAAGAAAAAAATCGTGCTTGAGGTTGCGCAACATTTAGGTCAAGGGCGCGTGCGCTGCATTTCACTCGACTCTACCGACGGACTCCGTCGCGGGGTCGAGGTGAGGAATACGGGCGTACCCGTGCAAGTACCCGTTGGCGAGCAGGTACTCGGACGGCTTTTTAACGTTCTCGGCGAAACCATTGACGGGGAAGCGGGGCTTCCCGCGAGTGTGCCGCGGCTCCCTATTCACCGTGTGGCACCGCCATTCAAAGACCAAAAAACGAAAACAGAGATTTTTGAAACGGGCATCAAAGCAATCGACCTCATGACGCCGTTTGTGAAGGGTGGCAAGGTGGGACTCTTTGGTGGTGCTGGCGTAGGCAAGACCGTGCTTATACAGGAACTCATCAGAAACGTCGCGACCGAACACGGCGGGTACTCGGTGTTTGCGGGTATCGGCGAGCGTGTGCGCGAAGGTAACGAACTCTATCACGAAATGAAAGAGTCGGGAGTGCTTGCAAAGACCGCACTTGTCTTTGGTCAGATGAACGAAGTGCCGGGTGCGCGCGCACGCGTGGGGCTCTCGGGGCTCACCATGGCGGAGTATTTCCGCGATGCCGGTGGCAAGGACACACTTCTTTTTATGGACAATATATTCCGTTTCATTCAGGCGGGTGCGGAGGTGTCGGCGCTCCTTGGGCGAGTGCCGTCTGCGGTGGGCTACCAGCCGACCCTCGCCGAGGAAATGGGCCAGCTCCAAGAGCGTATCGCCTCGACCACTAAGGGTTCTATTACCTCTGTGCAGGCGGTGTACGTACCGGCGGACGACCTCACCGACCCGGCACCTGCGACGACGTTCTCGCACTTGGACTCCACCGTCGTGCTTTCGCGCCCGCTCGCGTCGCTCGGTATTTACCCCGCCATCGACCCGCTCGATTCCGCATCGACCGCACTTGATCCGCAAGTCGTCGGCGAGCGACACTACAAAGTTGCAATGGAAACGCGCAAGGTGCTCCAGCGCTACAAAGATTTGCAGGACATCATCGCCATTTTGGGTATCGAGGAACTTTCCGAAGACGATAAGCTCGCGGTTTCGCGCGCGCGCAAGATACAGCGCTTTCTCTCCCAACCGTTCTTTGTAGGAGAGGTGTTCACGGGGACTCCGGGCAAGTATGTGAAGCTCGACGACACTGTCGAAGGATTTGCGCGCATCTTGGAAGGGAAGTATGACGATGTGAACGAATCCGCGTTTTATATGAAGGGGACGATTGAGGAAGTCGGATAGGACAGTCAATAGTCGATAGTTAATAGTCAATAGGGATGTGGAGGGGGAGACAATAAATAAATACTATGATGAAGCTTACAATAGCAACGGTAGGAGAAGTGTTGTTTGCGGACGATGTCCGTCAGGTTGCGGCGTGCCCGGGCACGGCAGGTGAGATAACTATCTTGCCACACCACGCACCGATCATAACGCCGCTCAAGAAGGGCGAATTGCGCATCACGCTCGATGACGGCTCGATAAAACTGATCCCTGTGCCCGACGGGGGAATGCTCGAAGTCGGAGACAATCAAGCGAGAGTACGAACCATAATGAATTATGGTTCGTACGAGACGAAGTTTTGTAGCCAGAAATAAGGGTTTCAGGGAAGGGGGAAGATAGTGGATGGGTTCTTAGCAATCTCTTTGAGGATTAAAGGTATTTTCGCAAAATCTTCTTTGAGAGTTGCGCGGAGGGAACCGTTGTAGAGCGCGGCGGCGGGGTGGTAGAGGGGGAGGAAATGCTGGCGCTTACCCCATTTTGGCTCGATGATGAGTTTGCCATGCACCGTAGATATTTTTTCTTTCGGAAAGAAATGATTCATGGAGTGCCGTCCGAGGAAGACGATGAGCTTCGGATTGATGAGTTTGATTTCTTCTTCAAGCCACTTCGCACATGCGGCGATTTCTTTGGGCAAGGGGTCGCGATTGTCGGGCGGGCGATACTTTACAATATTGGTTATATAAATATCCTCGCGCTTCATTTTAACATCTGCAAGCATTTCGGCGAGAAATTTCCCCGCGGCCCCAACGAACGGTCGCCCTTCTTTGTCTTCTTTTGCGCCCGGCGCTTCGCCGATGAACACTATCTCTGCGTGCGCACTTCCGTCGCCCGGCACGCCACGCGTCGCGGTCTTTTTGAGTTTACACACGCATTCTGCAAGCCATTTTGTATGCAGTTTTTTGAGTTCTATCGATTTGTCCATGTTGCAAGATGGGGCTACTTTCCCGCTTCAGGAATGTATTGTTTGCCCAAAGAGAACGGTTCTTTTGAAACTACCATCATCCACTGATTACATCCATTGTGACCGTTGTGCGGGTCGTACCAGCGCGAAACGAGCTCGGTTTCCGTGAGGGTAAAATCTTTGCCGTTCCATGAGTCGCTCAAAATAATATGTTTGTTTTTGTATCCTGACACCACCGCATAGTGGCCTTCTTCTGATGATGGTTCCGTATAATCTATGACCACAGGGAAGCCTAGGTTTATAAAGTATTTTATTTCTTTGATTGATGAGTCGGCGTTCACATAACAATAGAATTTTTCTCGCAAGGCGGCGGCGATCATTCCCCGATGTCGCGTGCCTTCTTCGCGATTTGTTTCAGCGTGTACAGCGATAGTTTTTTCGCTTTTGAATTTACCGAGAAGCAAAAATGCCATCTGGAGCGATGCCGGTCCGCATGTGTACTCGGTTTCTTGTTCGTGATAGGGGACAGCAAGTTTCATAATATTATATATATTACTAAATTTATCTATAATTAGCCACCAATTATTTTTTCAAGGCATTGATCATAAAGGAAGATGGCGTTGTGCTATAATCAATCACATATGACAGGACAAAAACCAAAAAAGGCCGTAAAGAAAGGCATGGAAACTTCATGGAGCGGGGTAGCGAAATGGTACGATGATCTTTTGCAGAAAGAGGGTGATACGTATCAAGCGAAAGTGATTTTGCCAGACCTTGTTCGGGCAATGAAGATACACAAAGGATCTCGTGTTCTTGATCTCGCGTGCGGGCAGGGGTTTTTCTCGCGCGCATTTTTCGCGGTGGGAGCGGAAGTCGCAGGGGTGGATATCAGCCGTGAACTCATTGAACGCGCGAAGGAAGAGTCGCCCAAAGAGATTCGTTATTTTGTACGCTCGGCGGAGGACCTCGCGGTATTTCAAGATGGATACTTTGAGAAAATTTCCATCGTGCTCGCGATACAAAACATCGAAGCGCCACACAAGGTTTTTAAAGAATGTGCGCGCATCTTGGCGCCCGGCGGCACACTCTATCTCGTGATGAATCATCCTGCGTTTCGTATCCCGAAAACAAGCTCGTGGGGCTACGACGAAGAAACCATGACGCAGTATCGCCGTATCGACCGCTATATGTCGGAAAGCAAAGTCGCGATTGAAATGAATCCGGGCGCGCAGAAGGTCGTTACGACGACATCGTTTCATCGTCCGCTCCAATATTATTTTACTTTGAATTACGAAACTCCCTTTCTCCTCATTTTCATACTACAATAGTAAAGGGCACCGTAGGTGCCCTTTACTATGAACACAAGTATAAATGTCTT
>LCOP01000007.1:14184-50602 GCA_000996605.1 Parcubacteria group bacterium GW2011_GWA1_47_8 | reverse complement strand
AAGACATTTATACTTGTGTTCATAGTAAAGGGCACCTACGGTGCCCTTTACTATTGTAGTATGAAAATGAGGAGAAAGGGAGTTTCGTAATTCAAAGTGAACACATATACACCTCATTTCCCGAAGGAAAGATTAAAATACTTGAAACAAAAATCGGCGGAAAAACAGCAGAGGAATACAAGACCCAACTCACTGATCAAAAAATACAAATTGGAGCATACGCAAATCAATTACTCGAAAGTGAAGACTTCACGACTTCAAAAAACATTGAAAATATTGACCTCGTACGCGTAACGGTTGGAGGTCTCGGTTTCCCAAATGGTGCAACGACAGACGAAATTTACAAACGAGCAGAAGAACTTGGCCTCGAGCTCTGTCCACCTGAAGTTGGACCGGCGTTGCGCTCGTCATATTCAGGGAATGGTTACTTACTAATTGCTATGAAGCAAATCGCCGACCGTGGTGGCGACCCGTTCGTGTTCAGCCTGAGCAGTGACGACTCTGGTCTCTGGATCAACACGTTCGACGCGAAGCCTTTGGACGGGTGGAGTGCTAGCCGTGGGTTCGTGTTTCGTACCCGCAAGGACGCTTAGAGCCTCTGTGCTTCTGCACATGTTTTAAAACGTAGTGCCTATCCACAACTTTTTAATATCTTGGTTCGTCTTTGTCTGATATACTAAGCGAAAGCAATGCCAAAATTTTCTTATAAAGCAAAAGAGGCAGATGGGACCGAAACAGAAGGGACCGCGGATTCTCGCGATCGGTTTACGCTTGCCTCCGAGCTTCGCGCTACAGGGAAAAATATTGTTTCCGTGAAAGAGCTCAAGGAGGGGGGGCTTTCGCTCATGGGAGTATTCAACAAAATGTTCTCACGGGTCAAAGCGCAAGAGCTGATTGATTTCTGTCACAATTTGAGTGCGATGATGGGTGCGGGGCTTTCGCTTTCACGCGCGCTCCTTATCCTTGAGCGTCAAACAAAGAATCAAAAGTTTAAAGATGTACTCCACTCGCTTTCCGAAGACATTAGCAAGGGCAATACGATGAGCAGTGGCATGGCAAAGGCACCTGCGATCTTTTCGCCGCTATTTGTGTCGATGGTGCGCGCGGGAGAAGAATCAGGAAGCCTTTCGCAATCACTCAAGATTGTGGGAGATCAAGTTGAAAAAAGCAATACGCTCAAAAAGAAGATCAAGGGCGCGATGATCTACCCTACGGTGGTGCTTTCTGCGATGGTTATTATTGCCACCCTCATGTTCATCTATGTGGTGCCGACACTCACCGCAACGTTTAAAGAGGTTGCGGCAGATCTTCCCACGAGCACCAAGATCATTATCGGCTTGAGCGATTTTCTTTCCAATCATTTTCTCTTGGGGATTGTGCTGGTTGTCGTGGTGGTGACGGCTATCGTAATGATACTGCGCACCAAAGGCGGGCATCGTCTTTTTGAAAAAGGGCTTTTCTATCTCCCGATTATCGGCCCACTCGTCAAACAGTCAAATGCCGCACAGACGACGCGCACACTCTCATCACTCCTTTCGTCAGGGGTTTCCATGGTCGAGGCGATCAGCATCACGCGCGACGTGGTGCAGAATTCATTTTATAAAGAGGTGCTCGTTACCGCCGGAGAGCGCGTGCAAAAAGGCATCTCGCTCTCCTCGGTGTTCAAGGAAAGAGAGGATATTTACCCTATGCTCGTGGGAGAGATGATCGAAGTAGGGGAAGAAACGGGAAAACTCACCGACATGCTTATGAATGTGGCGGTATTTTTTGAAAACGAGGTTGATATGGTGACAAAGAACATGACCACCATCATCGAGCCGATTCTCATGGTCGTTATCGGCGGCGGGGTCGGGTTCTTTGCGATCTCCATGATCACGCCGATGTATAGCGTGATGAGCGGGATATAGAGGGGGAAGGTAGAATATGGAATATGAAGCATAGAATAGAAAAATCAACCCAGAAAAGAGTAAGGAGTTTCCTAGATTCCAAATTCCAAATTCCCGCCTGCCATCGCCTACCTACTCCAATCGAGGAGCGATGCGCAGTGGCGGGCAGGCCAAATTCTACCAAGAAGGGGATGACACTTTTGGAAATTGTCATTGTCATGGGGATCCTCGCGATTCTTGTCAGTATCATTGCTACGTCGCTCTCTGGGTTTCGTAATAGTAAAGTCCTTGATACTGCATCGGAGCAAATCCTCGCGCTTCTCTCGGAAGCACGCGGAGATACGCTCTCGGCAAAAAATGGCTATCAGTACGGCATTCATTTTGAAGCGGCGCAAATTGTGCGGTATCGCGGCGCAACATATTCAAGTTCTGATGTGAGTAACGAAGTGGTCCCTCTGGATAACGCACTTGAGATTTCGTCTATTTCACTCACCGGTAGTGGCGCCGAGGTTCTCTTTGATCGATTGACGGGGAAAACATCACAGGGCGGTACCATCGTTGTTCGTGTGAAAAGTGATACGGCGAAATCGAGAACAATCACGATTGTCGGTACGGGGATTGCGAGCGGGAGCTAAAAACCTTCGCTTGCTGTTTGTTTAGTGGTATTATATGAGGTACATGAATCGTGGATTTGGCATTATTGAAATTGTTATTGGGAGCGCGGTCCTCGCCACGTCGCTCCTCGGTATTTCCGCTTACTATCAACAGTCACTGAGGGTAAGCAACTCAACCGCGCAGGTTGTGCAAGCAAGTCTCCTCCTTGAAGAAGGTCTTGAGGTGGCAAAATTTTTTCGCGATACAAGTTGGACAAACATTTCTGCTCCGGCAACGGGAGCTACGTATTATCTCGCATTTGATGGCACTAATTGGGCGACAAGCACCACGAATACATATGTTGACGGTTTGTTTGAACGGAAGATTCGTCTTGATGATGTGTACCGTGACGGGAACGATGATGTCGTTTCTTCGGGAGGGACGCTTGATACGGGGACACGCAAAGTTACGACGACCGTGAGTTGGCGGGACCATACGGCGACGACGACGCGAATTGTCGAGACATACCTTGTCAACATTTTTTAATATGATGCATAAAAGACAGAATATGGAATATGGAATAGGGAATCCAACGTATGGGGTTCGTCTTTCTCAAAATTCTGCTCGTTGGGGTTTTACTTGCCAAAATTTTTCATCTGCCAAAATTCCAGAGAAATTTAAGAGGGGAACGAAAAACTTAGGCGGGTTTACGCTCATTGAAATGGTTATTTACGCGGCAATCTTGGGAATCATTGGAGTACTTGCGATTAATTCTACGCTTTTGATGACACGAGCGTTTACCGACCTGCGAGTTTCGCGCGACCTTAACAGTTCTGCAACGGCACTTTTTGAGCGGATTACGCGAGATGTTCGCGGTGCGTACGATATTAATGCGGCGAGCACATTTGGCACAAATCCCGGTCGATTAACCCTCGATACCAGAGACGCAGCAGGTACGACCACAACGGTTGAGTTCTATGTTGAAAACGGGTTGGTAAAGATTCGCGAGGGGGGAGTGGCGCAAGGGGCGATTATGACCTCGAGTACGAGTGTCACGAGTTTCATTGTGCGACAGCTCGCGAATACAAACACAAAGGCGGTCAAAGTCGAGGCAACGATCTCTGCGACACGAGCGAACATCACCAAAACCCGCAATTTTTACACCACGGTCGTTTTGAGAGGGACGTATTAAAAGAATTAACATTATGAATAACCTTCAATCTACCCTAGGAACAATGAAAGAAAAAAACCGCGGCGCGGCACTTATTCTCATGGTATTATTTTTTCTTATTGTTTCCATTGCGATTGTACTGGGGTCTGCGTCCCCTGTCGTGCGTGACCTCAAAGGCGCACAGGCGCTTATACAATCAAAGAGTTCATACTACACCGCAGAGTCTGGAACTGAAGACGCGTTCTATCGGATTAAAAAAGGGAAGCAACTCTCAAATCCAGAAACGACATCATTGAATGGTGGAACGGTCTCGGTCTCTGTCACCGATGTAAGCAGTACGGAAAAAGAAATCGTTGCGTCAGGCGATGTGTCGACGAATGATCGTAATATAAAACTCGCTATTCTCTCGGGAGTAGGGGCTGACTTTGCCTATGGTGCGCAAGTTGGAGATGGAGGATTGGTGATGGGGAATAATACAAAAGTAAAAGGAAGTGGAGGAGTAGCGGGGAACGTGTTTAGTAACGGCCCCATTACGGGATCAAACGGGGCAATCATCACGGGCGACGCAACGGTGGCGACGAGTGTCACGGAAGATACGCAGGCGCGGTCAATAGTGTGCAACGTTGATCAAGATGTTGGAAAAACAAGTCCGCAGGTAGATTTTGCTCAAAGCTTTGTTCCATCTGACACCATGCCTCTTTCCCGAATTAGTCTGTACTTGAAAAAAACAGGATCTCCTTCGAACCCTTCGATCAAGATTGTCGAGGACAATAGCGGCTCACCGAAGACGACATCTCTTGCCAGCGTCACCTTGTCTGCCGCTACGGTGACCACAAGTTACGGATGGATAGACGTGTCGTTTTCTTCACCGGCAAACCTTGTTGGTGGACAGACGTACTGGATTGTTTTTGATACAGGGACGAACGCAAGCAATTATTTTACATGGTGTAGTGATAGTAATAATGGCTTAGGGAATGGTGTAGGGAAGTATAAAAGTAGTTGGTCTTCCGGTGGGTCATGGACGCTCATCACGGGAGATCTTGGTTTCAAAACGTATTTGGGGAGTGGTACGGGAGTCGTTGCTAGCGTAACGGTCAACGGCAATGCAAGAGCAAACACTATTAATAACAGCACGATTGATGGTATTGCGTATTGCCAGACAGGCTCGGGAAACAACAAGGCATGCAACACGTCCCAGCCGGATCCTTCGCCGATGAACATGCCGCTTTCAGACGCAAATATTGAACAATGGAGAACAGATGCCGCTTCTGGCGGTACGATTACGGGGAATTGCGGAGATTCAGGGGTCGCTAGCTGTGTTATCTCTAGTGGAGGCACGCTTTCTTTGGGACCAAAGAAAATCACGGGGGATTTAGTATTGACGAATAATCGCACGTTGAAGTTGACTGGAGTGTTGTATGTGATGGGGAATATCAACATTTCAAATAACGGCACCGTGAAATGTGATGTATCGTTTGGCGCGGACAGTTGCGTCATTGTGGCAGACGGCTGGATTGATGCGGGGAATAACGCGATATTTACGGGTTCAGGACAGACAGGGAGTTATATTCTCAGCGTCTCCACAATAGAGGGGTGCAACGGAGGGTCTGGTTCGAATTGTGCCCCGAATTATTCGGGAATAAATCTTGGAAACGGTCTTGGTGGAGCGATATTTTATACAACAAAATCTATGATCAACCTTTCAAACAACGGAGAGATCAAGGCCGTGGTGGGGTATAAGTTGAATCTTGATAATAATACGGAGATTGAGTATGAACAAGGTGTTGCGGATACAAATTTTTCTTCAGGTCCTGGTGGTGGATGGAATGTAAAGAGCTGGAAGGAGGTGCAGTAAAGGGTAGGCATTAGTTGATAGTTGTTAGGGCGGGGGTGCGAAAAAGCGGGCGTATGCCCGCTTTTTCGCACCCCCGNNNNAAAGCGGGCGTATGCCCGCTTTTTCGCACCCCCGCCCCTCTGTGGTATGATGAACACATGAATCCCGTTAGAGACTAAAGCGTTATATTTTTAGTATCAAGGGGTTATGTCGAAAAATAATATTAGTGATTTATAGATAATTAGACACGGGGATTTTATCCCCTGTCTCTAACGGGATGAAGAAACTTATTGTAGGGAATTGGAAGATGTCCCCGATACATGCCAAAGATGCGCGGGAGAAATTTGTTGCGATCAAGAAAGTCGCAAGTACGTTACGCAATGTGCAGACGGTCGTGTGCCCTCCGTTTATTTTTATGGGTGATATGAAGAAATTGGTGTCGGGGCATCGGTGTGTATTGGGTGCACAAAATGCGTGGATTGAAAACGAAGGCGCATATACCGGCGAGGTATCGCCCGCAATGTTGGCATCAATGGGGTTTGGGTACATCATCATTGGACATTCGGAGCGCCGTGCGCTTGGTGAGATCGATGAACTCGTGAACAAGAAAATTCTTGCGGCGGTGAAGGCGGGGCTCACGGCAATCATGTGTGTCGGCGAGCGCGAGCGTGATCCGGATGGAGAGTACTTGAAATACATCGCGCTTCAGGTGAGGGCGGCACTCAAGGGAGTGCAAAGGAAAGATTTGACAAGGATTGTGATTGCGTACGAGCCTATCTGGGCTATCGGCAAACATGCCGTACGTGCCGCATCGACCGACGACGCACTCGAAGTTTCTATTCTCATCAAAAAAACACTTGCGGATTTATATGGCCTGTCTGCGCCGACGTCACGGCAGGCAGGTAAAGACGGAGGGAGTGCCGGGATACTTTATGGCGGGTCGGTTGATGCAAAAAATGCATGGGAGTTTCTTTTGAAATCACACATAGACGGACTTCTCGTCGGGCGCGCGAGCCTTGACCCAAAAGTGTTCGGCGAGATTTTAAAAAGTGCGGATAAGATTAAATGATATGAAAGCACAGACTATCCCGACGATTAAAGACATCAAAGAGTTGAAAGGCAAGCGCGTTATTTTGCGTCTCGATTTCAATGTGCCGATCAAAAATGGCAAGATCGTCGAGGCGATGCGCATTGATCGCACGATTCCTACGATTGAATACTTGCGCAAGAAAAAAGCGCGCATTATCATTCTCTCGCACATCGGTAAAGACGCGATGTCTTCACTGAAACCCATTGTGCGATACCTCGGACAGACAATGCCGGTTGGTTTTGTCCCTGATTTCAAGAGTGAGCAGGCGCGTGCCGTGGTGGACGGCCTGCCCGAAGGTGGTGTTGTCGTGTTTGAAAATCTGCGCGCGGATGACCGAGAAGAGAAAAATGATCCAGCGTTTGCAAAATATCTTGCCTCGTTTGGGGACATCTACGTAGACGATGCGTTTGCGGCAACGCACCGCGCGCACGCGTCAATTGTTGGCATCCCAAAGTATCTCCCGAGCTATGTAGGATTTTTAATTGCCGACGAGCTCAAACACTTGGCGCTTGCCCTTAAGCCCAAGCACCCATTTCTTTTTATTTTGGGTGGTGCGAAGTTTGAAACCAAGATGCCACTTATGAAGAAGTTTTTGAAAATTGCCAATCAGGTATTTGTCGGCGGAGTACTCGCGAATGATTTTTTCCACGACGCAGGATTCGAGGTGGGGAAGTCTTTTGTCGATAAGTATGATTTCAAGCTCACGCCGCTTTTGAAAAAAGGAAAGATTATTTTGCCGAGTGATGTGGTGGTAAAAAACGGCGAGGGTAAAAAAACCACGATCAAACATATTGATGAACTTGCCGTGGGGGATAGTATCGTCGATGTCGGTCCGCAGACGATCAAAGACCTCAGGCCGATTTTGAAAAAAGCAAAACTGGTCGTGTGGAACGGACCACTCGGCTATTACGAAGGCGGATTCGACAAGGGAACGACCATGCTCCTCAATGCGATTATGGAAACCCGCGCAACGTCAATCATTGGTGGCGGCGACACGGCGGTGATTGCCCTAAAGCTCGGCGTCGAAAAAAAACTCTCATTCGTTTCGACTGGTGGGGGCGCAACGCTCGATTATCTCGTCGACGGCAAGCTCCCTGGTATCGACGCGATTCTAAAAAATAAAAAAAGAAAGTAAGCCGGAATGCGCCTCCTGCCTTTAGCATGAGTAGTATGAGCGTCCTGCTATCATATAAGATTACCTATAGGTCGTGTTATATGATAGTATGTAAATAGACACTATATGAAAAACTACGAACGAGGAGAATTGGCAAAAGAAATCTTGACAGGTCTTGCTACGGGCGGGTTTATTGCCCTGTGTATTGTTGCCCCGGGGCTCACTCATATCGCAAAACTTTTTAAGACGAAGGGTGCACGCGACAAATATCGCATTACTCAGGCTGTGCGCGGGTTGCAGCAAAAGAAACTCGTGCGTATCAAACGAAAAAATGGGCAAGATGTCATTGAAATAACAGAATTTGGGAAGAAGAGGGTGCTTGCATACAATCTTGACACTCTGCATATCAAGCCGCTCAAAAAATGGGACAGACGATGGCATTTGATAACCTTCGATATTCCTGAAACACAAAAGTATGCGCGACGCGCAGTGAGTGCAAAAATAAAAGAAATCGGAATGTATCCTCTCCAAAAATCAATATTTGTGTCACCCTACCTATGCAAGAGAGAAGTTGATTTTGTCGGTGAATTTTTTGGCGTACGAAAGCATATTATTTATATTGAAGCAACTGATATTGAAAATGCAGAAAAGGTGCGTCGTCACTTCGGTATTTACTGACGGTATGGTGGCGTCGTCGTAAGTGCGTTTTGATCGAAGTAAGAAAAAGCAGACTATCATACAACGCGACCTATAGGTCGTGTTGGAATCGTTAATACCACAAAATATGGAACCAAAATTTGAACCGAAACAGTATACATCAGAGGAGATCGCGAATCTTGAAAAATCACGCACAATTTCGGATGCGGAGCTTTTGAAAGGAGGGGCGGAGTATTCGGTGGATGAGAAGGGGGAGAAGGAGAATTTGCTGGTAGAGGACAAGATAAAAGAGTCTTTAATAGATAAAGATGCTTTGAGCACATTAGGTTTATTAGGGAAAACTTTTGGTTATATTATTACTGATCCACAATTTATTCCAAATGAAATTCGTAATGCTTCTCCTGAGTTGATTAGAAGAATCGTCCATAATGCTAATAAGGAATTGTATCTTACATACAGGGATCCGTCGTTTGGTAGTCCAGAAATTCGTTTGTGGAATGATATACCATCTATGACAGAGTTGGGGCATCCTGATTGGAACCCAAGTATTGGTCTCGCTCAATCTGCAGAAGGGTTATCAAGTACCCGACTAAGACAGCTCATTGGCGAAATTGACGCAGAAGAAGTTCGTTCTCAAGGGAGCACAACGCTTTATATAATTCACCGCAAGGACTGATAAAACAATGGAGATTTTTGAGGGCGTAATTTCTGAAAATCAAAATGCACCTCTAGAGGTGCATTTTGATTTTTTGCGCAACCCCATCTGCTTCGCCTTCGTTGTACCCGCGGGCGCCGTGCCAATAAGTGAAACCGTCGCCTTGGAATCGAGGGATGATGTGGAGGTGGGAGTGTAAAATAACTTGCCCTGCGTCGGGCTCGTTGTTCATCTCGATATTGATACCATCGGCACCGAGTGCAGATTTTACTGCGATGGAAATTTTTTTCGCGACGGTTGTCATGTGCGCGAGGGTTTCATCGGGGGTTTCATACAGATTCGCATGATGCGCTTTGGGAATGATGAGCGTGTGTCCGACGTTTACGGGGTGAATGTCCAAAAATGCGAGCACCGTGTCGTCCTCGTAGACTTTTTGTGACGGAATTTTCCCCGCAATGATTTTGCAAAATAGGCAATCGGGCATATGGGTTATTGTATGATAGAATGCGGTTCATGTCACTCAACCTCTCGAGCTATCCGGATCTTACACAAACACTTCTGAAAAATCGGCGGATTCTAACGCCTGAGGCGGCGGAGAAGTTTTTAAACCCTGATTATGCTCGGGACATTTACGACCCGTTTCTCATCATGGGGATGGAACGCGCAGTTTTGCGTATCCTTGCGGCGATGGAGGCAAATGAACATATCGTCGTCTACGGCGACTATGATTGCGATGGTATTCCGGGTTCGGTTGTGCTCCACGACTTTTTCAAAAAGATTGGCTATCAAAATTTTCAAAATTATATTCCACATCGGCACAATGAAGGGTACGGACTGAATATTACGGCAGTCGAGAAACTTGCCACGGAAGGCGTAACACTCATGATCACAGTTGATTGTGCCATCACGGACGTCGCGGAGGTGGAGCGCGCAAACGAGCTCGGTATGGATGTCATCATTACTGATCATCACCTTCCGCAAGAAGTCCTGCCTAAAGCGTACGCAATTCTTAATTCAAAACAAAAGGGAGATACGTATCCCGACAACATGCTCTGCGGGGCGGGGGTTGCGTGGAAGCTCGCATGCGCACTCCTTTCGCGCGGTCGAGAGAAATGGAATGTGCCCGTCGGCTGGGAGAAGTGGCTTCTCGACATGGCGGGGCTTTCGACGATTGCGGATATGGTCCCGCTTCAAAATGAGAATCGTGTGCTCGCGTATTACGGACTTCAGGTTTTGCGCAAGTCGCGACGGGTGGGCTTGCGGAAGCTTCTCCAGAAAATGGACATGCGACAGGAGAGCATCGTCGAAGATGATGTGGGGTTCATGATCGGACCGCGGATCAATGCGGCGAGTCGCATGGGAAATCCGCTCGATGCATTTCGTTTGCTTGCGACAGAGGACGATGCCGAAGCAGACACGCTCGCGGAGCACCTCGCGCATTTGAACGACACGCGCAAGGGTCTCGTCGCGAGTATGGTGAAGGACGCACGGAAACATTTGGATGCACGCCATATTGAAAGCGCGATGCGCGACGTGATCGTTATTGGGAACCCCGCGTGGCGACCCGGGCTTGCGGGGCTGGTGGCGAGCAACTTGGTCGAAGCGTATGCGCGGACGGTTTTTGTGTGGGGGAGGACGGATGACGGACGGATCAAGGGTTCGTGTCGCTCGGACGGCACAGTGAATGTAGTAGAGATGATGACCGCGGTGCGCAAGGGTGTGTTCGTTGACGTGGGTGGACACGCGCTCTCGGGGGGGTTCTCGGTCGAGACGGATGCGATCCACACGCTCGAGGACGAGCTGGTCTCCGTGTATCAAAACGTTCGTCGAGAGAAAGAAGCGGAGGAGCAGATGATCGACGCGACACTTACCCTCGGTGAAGCAAACTGGTCGACATGGAAAGTGGTCGAGCGTTTCGCGCCGTTCGGCATCGGTAATCCGAAACCGACGTTTTTGTTTGAGAATATTCGCGTGGCGCTCGTGCGCCGCTTTGGAAAAGAGAATGTGCATCTCGAACTTACATTTGAAAATTCCGCAATCAAGGCGATTATGTTTTTTACCCGCCTGCCACCGCCCAAAGTTACACAAGCCGATTACAAAGAAACACCATCAATCCCTTTGGTATCCTCGCATAGCACTTCAGTAAATTTACGGGCAGGCTTTGGCGGGCAGGTAGAAAAGGAAAATTTACCAGAGCTTATTTCCGGAGATACGATCGACCTTGTTGCAACAATGGAACTCAATATGTTTCGCGGCAAGCGCGAGCTTCGTCTGAGGATTGTATCTTTGAGTAAAAAAATCTAAACTAAGGAAATGAAAAAACCAACAATCATCATTTACACCGACGGATCATCGCGCGGGAATCCGGGTCCCGGAGGATGGGGGGCGATCATCGCTTGGGGCGATGACAAGTCAAAAGTCGAAAGTGTAAAGCATGCCCCGTTAGAGACCGCGAGGGCTCGCAGCGTGTCTCCGTCTCTAATGGGGTCGAAAGTCATCGAACTCGGGGGAGGAGAAAAACATACGACAAACAATCGGATGGAACTTGCGGCGGCAATCGCGGCACTCGGCGTTGCCCGCGACCTCGCCCGCCTGCCACCGCCCAAAGTTACACAAGCTGGTCACAAAGAAACACCATCAATCTCTTTGGTATCCCCGCACGGCACTTTAGTAAATTTGCGGTCAAGCTTTGGCGGGCAGGATAATGCAACGACAATCGATATGCGCGTCGACTCGCGGTATGTTATTAATGGTATTACCAAGTGGGTGTATGCCTGGCAGAAGAACGGATGGATGAACAGCAAAAAAGAAGAAGTGCTGAATCGGGATTTGTGGGAAGAGTTGGCAGGTGTCGTTTCTGACATTCAACTGAGCGGTACGACAATCGCATGGAATTATACGCCGGGACATGCGGGAATTCCCGGCAACGATCGCGCCGACGAGATCGCAACGACATTTGCCGACGGGAAACCCACGAAACTTTTTGACGGCGCACGGAGTCTGTACAGTGTCGACCTCGGTATACACACGGGTGATGCAAAAAAAATCGCGGCAAAAAAATCAAAACCAAAATCGAGCGCAAAGGCGTATTCGTACGTGAGTTTGGTTGCTGAAAAATTTATGAAACACGCAACATGGGCGGAATGTGAAAAACGGGTGAAGGGGGTCACGGGCGCGAAATTTAAAAAAGCATTTAGTGCGGATGATGAACGGAGCATCGAAAAGGAGTGGCGGGGGTAGGGGCGCATCGCGAGGGAATATCATTTTTAAAAAAGGAAAGCAGTCGCGATGATGTATTGCGACTGCTATTTTTGCGGAGATTTTTTTACCATCTTTACCAAAAGAATCTCGGTCCCCGGAGGTAGCTGTTTTGCTAATCTCAAACGCATTACCATATTTGCAATCGCATTTCGGAGTGCGACGGATGACAGTGGAGAGGGTTTTTTCGTGCGCGGAGTAACAATCGGGAACCATTCGTGGTACTCTTCATCGTGGTAAATCGTCCCGAGTAGCCACGTGCGACTTGCCGTGAGAGTTTGGTTTTTTTGTATGTACTGATACCAATCAGCAATCGATCCGAAGTGCCATCCCTGTGTATGTATTTTTGCAGAAAGTTCTTGCAGGGATTCTTCTGTGGTCGTGGAGCAAATGGAAAATGTTGCTACGTCTATGTCGTGAGTATACTCTACCGGACAGCTTACGACTTCTTTGTCCCCATAGATTTGCAAGAATCTTCTTGCGTGCGCATCGGCGGGATGGAAAAGTTTCTTAGTATCTGCTACGGAAACAGCTCTCAAGGGGATGGTTACTTCAGCACTGATGTTCATACCCATAACATCTCTCCTTTGTTTTGTACGAACCTACCGATAGGATACCAAGAGGGCGGTATTTCTCAAAACGCGGTAGAATAATCGGTATGCATTCAATGTACGTCTATGGATCCACGCTAGGTTTTGTGTGCGGGGCCGCACTCGAGACTTTTCTTGGTTTCGGATTTTCCTTTGCGATACTTTTCGCGTGTTTGGCAGTGCTTGTGGCGTTTTTTACCGATCTCGGTTTGTGGCACGTACGCGGTTTTCTTGTTTCATCGGTTCTGTTTGCATGCGGACTCGGCATTCTTTCCGCGAATGTTTCATCAGTCATAAAGAATGTTCACGTTCTCGATGCGTTCGCGGGGAAGTCTGTAGTGGCACATGGGGTGGTCGCGCGAGACCCCGATGTCCGTGATCAGTATACGAACATTATTCTTGAAGTGAACTCTTTCTTACAAGAGCAGTCTGATTTGCTTCGTACGTTGCCGTCTTCGGTACGTATTTTGGTGCGGGTGCCACCATATCCGGAGCTTCGGTATGGTGATGAGGTGACGGTCGAAGGAAAGATATCCATACCGAAAAACTTTCCCGCGGATCCGGGCGGTCGCGCGTTCGACTATCGTGCGTACTTGGCGAAAGACGGCGTGCATTATGAAATCTCGTATCCGCGTGTTTCAGTTGTCGCGCACGGTAAAGGAAATCGTGTGTATGAAACATTGTTTGCGGGGCGTGACGCGTTTCTTGCGGTCATCACAAAGATTATTCCTGAGCCCGAAGCGTCGCTCGCCGGCGGAATCCTTCTTGGCGCACAGCAGTCTCTCGGGACGGAACTCCTGCAAAAGTTTCGCGAAACCGGGGTCGCGCATATTGTAGTGCTCTCGGGATACAACATCGCGATCGTGGCGACGGCGATCTCGCGTCTGCTTTCGGTCTTGCCGCTTGCGTGGCGACTCATCGGGAGCGCTCTGGGCATCGTACTCTTTGCGATGATGGTGGGTGGTGGGTCAACCGTCGTGCGCGCCACGGTGATGGCACTCATTATTATTCTCGGACGCGCACTCGGGAGAACAGGAGATGCGCTTCGCGCACTGTGTTTCGCGGGGGTTGTCATGGTTGCGCTGAACCCCCTGATCCTGCTCTCCGATGTGTCGTTCCAACTGTCGTTCGCGGCGACGTTTGCAATCCTTGCTTTTGCGCCAGTCATCGAGAAATATTTTTTGTGGGTTTCGCCGCGGTTTGGCATGCGAGAAATTTTTGTTGCCACTGTTTCTGCGCAAATTTTTGTGCTCCCGATACTGCTCTATCACATGGGGACGATGTCGCTCGTGGGAATGATTGCAAACTTTTTTGTGCTTCCGTTTATACCACTTGCGATGCTCATGGTTTTCGCGACGAGCATCGTTGGCATGGGGAGTGCATTTGCGGCCATGCCTCTCGTTGCCATTTCGTACGTATTGCTCTGGTACATTATTTCGGTCGTTGAATTCTTTGCGGCACTGCCGTTTGCGTCGGTCGAGGTGTCGGAGTTCCCGCTCGTGGCGGTGTTCGTGTCGTACATATTTTTTGGCGTGCTCATCGTGAAGCACGCGCGGAGTTCGAAACAAAAAAATGCGAGCTCGTTACGCGCAAAAAAATCAACATACGAGTTTTGAAAATAGTTTTTAAGAAACAAAGAGAAAGTTTTATTTTTCAACGGCACGAGTTATTTCTTCACTGTTCAAATAGCGATAGAAGAGGAGGAGGACTACAGCGGCGACGATGATCAAGATGACCGCGTAGTTGCCAAAAACATTTGATGATTTGCCAAAGAAATATCCGATGGATAAAAACACAAGCGACCAGAGGAATGAACCGACGAACATGATGAGCGTAAAGAGCGGGCGTGACATGTGCCCGAGTCCCGCGGGGATTGGCACAAAGACTTTGATTGCGGGGAGCAGTTTGCCGACAAAGATAAACCAAGCACCTTTCCTCTCGAATGCCGCTCCGACTTTTGCGAGTTCACGCACGGGGAATATTTTCATGCGTGCGATGAACGTACGTCCGTATGCGCGGGCGAGTTCGTAGAGGATGATATTGCCCGTCATGTTGCCGAGAGAGCCAATTATTGCGACGGGTACGAGCGCGAGGTCACCGCGTGCGACAAAGTATCCAGCGATGATGTACAGCACTTGGCTCGACGGGAACGATATTGCGCCGTTCGCAATCATGAGAAGAAAAATCGCGAGGTAGCTCCCTCCTTGTATGAGTGTCTCGACGGTGATGTCTGTCATAACAATATCCTATCATAATAAAGCTTTTCTCCATGCACCCTGCTGTCATATATTCTGCCTATAGGAAAAATATATGACAGCAGGGTGCTCGCGGTCTCGACGTGATATTATGTTGATATGCTGAAAAAGTTCTCAAAACGAAATTTGCAGTATTTAATTCTTACTGTTTTTATTATTGCGAATATTTTTATTTGGACGGCGACCTTGCGTGCGGACCGTCATGGCAACCTCACTGTCGCATTTCTCGATGTCGGGCAAGGTGATGCGATCTATATCGAGGCGCCAAACGGGAACCAGCTTTTGGTGGATGGAGGATCGGGGAGGCAAGTCTTGCGCGCGCTCGGCAAGGTTATGCCGTTTTACGATCGTTCGATTGACGCGGTGCTCGCGACACACCCCGACCAGGATCATGTCGGGGGGCTACCCATCGTGCTCGATCGCATGCACGTGTCCATGGTTATCACGACCGAGAATACTGCCTCGACCGGAGCGTACGGTGCGTTCGAAGACGCAATCCGCGACAAGCATCCGAAGCGCATCCTTGCCCGTGCGGGCGAGCGCATCATCCTCGACCGCGGGGTTGTGCTCGAAATTCTTTTTCCCGATCGCAGTGTGCGCGGGTGGGACACGAATACGGGTTCCATTGTCGCGCGTCTCACCTATGGCGATGAGTCGTTCCTCCTCACCGGTGATTCGCCGCAGTCTATTGAGGAGTATCTCGTCGGGAAACTTGGTGGCAAGCTCCATACGACGGTACTCAAGCTCGGGCACCATGGTTCACGTACATCGAGCAGTGAGATATTTTTGTCGGCGGTGTCTCCCGAGTATGCAATCATTTCGGCGGGCAAGGACAACAAGTATGGCCATCCGCACCAAGAAGTTACTGATTTACTCGCCAAGTTAAAAATTTCATCTATTGGTACCGCTGAACGGGGAACTATTGTATTTAAGACAAATGGGGAGGATTTAGTGGTGGAGTAATTTTTTGATTGGGGTTGCAGGTTTTTTAGGGGGGGGGTATAATACCTATTGATTTCCTAGTGTTATTAATGGTCAAAGTAATTTTATATTTATGAAAAAAGAAATTGATTATTGGCATCGTGCATACATTAGTTTTTTGATACTTGGTATTTTCCAGATATTTATAGCGGCAATAGCAGCGCTAGTTTTTTTGGGGGGAGGAAGTACCAGCTCCCTTAAGGTTTCCTTAGTTTTCTTGCTTGCAATTTTTGATATTGTCCTCGCCGTACTCTTGAAAAGACGTCAGCGACACTCAATATTTATAGGGGGCACAATGCTGTTAGGCGTGCTTGTTTTCAACGCAATTTTTCGAGGCTTTGGACCAGAAAATATATTAATATACGTTCTCTTTGGATATTTACTCTGGATTTTATATAAGGCACATAATCAAAAAGATATCGTTTTAGGCAGTTAGACAAACTTGATTTTGAGGTGCTTCCCCACCTTCATGCACTTGGTGCAGATTTTCATGTGGGAGCCGTCGGTAAACGGTTGATTTTGATTTTTCATCATGATACCATTCAAATATGATGATTCACGATTACATCATGTCTTATTTGGAAAAAGCCCGCTATGAAATAATAGACAACAAGGAACGGTACTATGGAGAGATACCTCAATTGAAAGGCGTGTGGGCAACCGGGAAGACCCTTGAGGCATGTCGCAAAGAGCTCGCAAGTGTTTTGGAAGGGTGGATCATTCTCCATATTCGAATGAACCAACAAATCCCAGGGCTTAGGATGCCTCGATTAAAGATACAGGGCAAAAAAGAAACCTATGCCTAAACTCGGGCCTGTTTCTTTTCGTGTTCTTGTGGCAAGACTTCGCAAATTTGGTTTTAGCGGGCCTTCTCAAGAAGGCAAGCACCCATATATGGTAAAAGGGAGCCTCATAATTACAATACCTAATCCGCACGAGGGAGATATAAGCATTGATTTGCTCACGAGGATTCTTCGGCAAGCTGACATAAAGAGAGAGGAATGGATTAGTAAATAGCAACCAAAAACCCACGCCGTATGGCGTGGGTTTTTGATAAATTGATTAGATCACCCTCACCTTCAAATGCTTTCCGATTTTCATACACTTGGTGCAGATTTTCATGCGTGAGCCGAAGGTCAAGAGGCGCCCATTGGAGGTTGGGGTATTTGCGCTTGTTCCATGGGGGTATTTGGTAACATTTTTCCCCTTGACACTACTGATACACTTTTGATACAGTAGCAATATGTCTACTATTAAAAAACGCATCAATTTAAGCATCGGAAGCGACATTGAGAAAATGCTCAGTATTCTCGCTAAGCGTGACTCTGTCCCACAGGCAACCAAGGCGACCGAGCTTCTTCGCACTGCTCTGGAAATTGAAGAGGATCAAGTGTGGGCGCAGGTTGCGGGGAGTCGGGACAAAAAAGGCGCGCACTTTGTATCTCACGAAAAAGCATGGGCATAATTTACGAGGTTGTTTATCATGAGGAAGTAGTTGTGGAGGATATTCCACCAATCGCGACTTCGTGGAAAAGAGAAATTCGTCGCGCAATCGAAACAAAACTCACTAATGCTCCTGAGGTGTTTGGGGTACATCTCCGAAACACACTCAAAGGGTATCGCAAGCTTCGCGTTGGGGATTATCGCGTTATCTTTCGTATTGAATCAAAAATGGTGAAAATTTTTGCAATTGGGCATCGGGCAAATATTTATAGCACGGCGAACAAGCGGATATAAACAAAAACCCCGCTCTAAGAGCGGGGTTTTTGTTGGTTTGATTTACACAAACTTGATTTTGAGGTGCTTCCCTACCTTCATGCACTTGGTGCAGATTTTCATGCGAGAGCCGTCGGAAAGGGGCGCCCATTGGAGATTGGGGTATTTGCGATTTTTTCCTGTGGGGGTGAATTTTGTCGCGCGGGTGCGGTTCGAATAGCCGCCGGCGTTTATCGTTCCTTTATTGCAGGTGGGACAGGTTTTTGCCATAAATATATATTTCTTCCTTAGGTCGCTTTATGCTATCATAAATTTTGCATTATGCAAGCAATATGGAAACAGAAACCATCTTTTATCTCATCGTGCTCATTTTCTCGGTTATCATCCATGAAGTAGCGCATGGGTATGTGGCAGAAGCGTTCGGAGACCCGACGGCGCGGCTTGCAGGGCGACTTACCCTTAACCCTGCGCCTCACATTGACCTCTTTGGTTCGATCCTCATTCCCGCACTCCTTATTTTTTCTGGGTCAAAATTCCTTTTCGGGTGGGCAAAACCAGTGCCGTACAATCCCCACAATCTAAAGAATTTTAAGTGGGGGACTATCGGTGTTGCGGCGGCGGGGGTGCTCACCAATCTTCTCATTGCAATCATTTTCGGGCTCATTATTCGGTATGGAATGATGACTGGGGCATTGTCGATGCAATTTATAAAAATATCAGCCATTATTGTTGCCACGAACTTGATGCTCGCGATCTTTAACCTCATTCCTGTTCCGCCGCTTGACGGCGCCAAGGTGCTTTTTGCCCTGTTGCCGTATCGTTTTCAATACGTTCATGATTATTTGGAGCACAATTGGCTCTTTGTCCTCCTCCTCCTCCTCTTTTTTGCCCCCATGGTCATGACTCCCGCGATAAGCTTACTCTTTTGGGCTATTACGGGGGTGAGGTTCTAGTCTGTGAACGACAGCCTGGCACGGTCTCCCCGCTTGGAGGTTGAGCCTCCAATTAGGATATTATGCAGTCTTGGTTTTTGTTGGAGTAATGTAAGTTTTACACAGCAAATAGGTGCTGGGTTGTTTTGTTTAATATCATATGACCAGATCACTCAAGAAAGGCCCCCATATCGACCCGAAGCTTTTGAAGAAGCTCCAAGGCAAGAGCGCATCGACGGCTCCGCTTATCAAAACATGGTCGCGCGTCAGCCAGATCTCACCGGAAATGGTAGGGTTTCTTTTTGGCGTGTATAATGGCAAGACCCATATCGAGGTTCGAGTAACCGAAGAAATGGTGGGACATCGGCTCGGAGAGTTTTCTCCCACAAAGAAGTTCATTCGCCACGGAGGCAAGATGCAGAAAGAGCTTGAACAAAAGAAGAAAGAAGGCGAAATCGCTGCGGCAAAGGCCGCTAAGGGCGAGACCGCCGCTAAGAAATAGAAATAAACAATGAAAGCTGTCCTCAAAAGTTATCGGCAAGCGCCGCGCAAGGTGCGCCTCGTGGCAAACCTCATCAAAGGAAAGACGGTGGAGCGTGCCTTGACCGAGCTCGATGCGCTTACCAAGCGCGCGTCTCTTCCCATGAAGAAGCTCTTGCTTTCTGCGGTAGCAAATGCCAAGCAAAATTCCGGCATCGAGCAAGCAGATCTTTTTGTTAAAGAAGTTCGTGTCGACCAAGGTGCGATTTTAAAACGTATTATGCCCCGCGCACGTGGCTCGGCGGCGCCTATTCACAAGCACACGAGTCATGTTATGCTTGAGCTCGTGCCGAATGCACGCATTGAAAGTGCTCTGACTGACCGCTCATAAGCCAAAAGTTTCAAAGAAGGCTCCGCTTGCAAACGCAAAGGCAACAGAATCTTCTAAAAACTAATGACTATTAACTATTAACTATCCCCATGACCCATATCGTACACCCGTATGCGCATCGTCTAGGAATCATTCGTGACTGGAAGTCACGCTGGTTTGGTGCGCGCGGCGAGTACAAGGACTTTCTCAAAGGGGACATCCTCATCCGTGGGTATTTGGAGAAGCGTTTGCGCGGTAACCATATCGCCGGCGTCGAGATCGAACGCAATGCAAAGATGTTTCGTATCATCATCAAGACTGCACGCCCCGGTATGGTCATCGGTCGCGCAGGAGAAGGTTCCGTCAAGCTCCGGAACGATATTTTGAAACAAGCGGCTCGCTACAAGCTCTCTATACCCAAGGATTTCAAGCTTGACATCGAAGAAGTTCGTTCGCCGGAGTCGAACGCTGACGTGGTGGGGGAGATGGTCGCTGAAGGACTCGAGAAGCGCCTGCCGTTCCGCATGGTGCTCAAGCAGACCGTGGAGAAGGTGATGGCGAATCGCGATGTCAAAGGCGCGCGTATCGCCATCTCCGGTCGTCTCGGTGGTGCGGAAATGGCGCGTTACGAGCAGATTCGCCGCGGAGGGATTCCGCTCCAGACATTTCGCGCGGATATCGACTTCGCAAAGAAGACGGCGCATCTTCCGTACGGAGCGATCGGGGTCAAGGTATGGATCTACAAAGGGCAAATTTTTTCCGATAAGAAATCCGACAAGAAAAAGTTCGTATAATGTTTGCTTTTAATACACCACCATGTTATTCCCCAAGAAAGTAAAACATAGAAAATGGCAAACAGGCCGCAAAAGCCCTGCGCGTTTGATGCACGCAGATACGCGCGGCATCACGCTTTCTTTTGGATCGTTTGGTCTCAAGGCGGAAACTTCGGCGCGTGTGAAATCAAACCAGATTGAAGCGGCGCGCAAGGCGGCGGTGCGCACCATCACTAAAGTGGGGAAGATGTGGATCCGTGTGTTTCCTGACCGTCCGTATACACAGAAGGGCGCGCAGACCCCGATGGGAAAAGGAAAAGGAGAACTGCAGGGGTATGTATTCGAAGTTCGCCCGGGGCGTATCCTTTTTGAGGTCGATGGTGTTGACGAAACGATCGCGCGCGAGGCGCTCCGCAAGGCGGGGGCGAAACTTCCCCTGAAGACGAAGGTGGTGAAGCGTGAAATGTAATCCATAATATTTTTATGTCAGAATTTAACAAAAAAAGCGCAGAAGATTTGACCAAACTTCTTGGAGAAAACCAAGAGAGTTTGCGCGCGTTTCGTTTTGGTCGAGCGGGAAGCCCAAAAAAGGACGTCAAGAATACATCTCTTTTGCGAAAGGATATCGCGCGAATCTTGACGGAAATGAATGCACGCACGCGAACAATCATATCCCGCTAGAAGCCGCGGTCGTCCAAATATCATCACTATTATGAAAAATCAACATAACACAAAAGAAATAGAATCTCACACAGCAGTCCGACCGCGACCTGCTTCTAACGGGATGGAAAAAACTATTACTACAAGGAAAAAGCTCAAGGGGGTTGTCGTCTCGGACAAGATGAACAAGACGGTGACGGTATTGGTGAGCCGATTTGTGAAGCACCCAAAGTACGGCAAATACATGAAGGTGAGCAAAAAATACAAAGCTCACGATGAAGTCGGCTCGTACAAGACAGGGGACAAGGTGGTGATCGAGGAGTGCCGCCCCCTTTCGAAAGACAAGACGTTTACCGTTATCGGCAAAGATAACTCATAACGGAATACCGGAGATTTTTAACATTACCTACCATGATTCAACCAAGAACAATCGTAAAAATCACAGACAATCTCGGCGGCAAAGTCGGTCGCGTTTTCAAGGTACTCGGAAGCTCGAAGAAACGCTATGCGGAGATTGGCGACCTCGTGGTGCTTTCGGTTCAAGTTGCCGAACCGCGCAAGACGGTCAAAAAGAAGGATGTCTTGACGGGATTGGTTGTCCGCACGAGAAAGGCGTTCCGCCGCAAGGACGGATCGTACATTCGCTTTGATGACAATGCGGTGGTAATCGTCGACAAAGCCAAGAAAGAGCCCAAAGCAACGCGTATCTTCGGTCCTATTCCTCGCGAGGTTGTGGAGTCGGGATATCAGAAGATCGGTTCGCTTGCGCCGGAGGTCTTGTAGGGGGAACATTTGACAACTGACACCGCTTCGCGGACAATTGACAAAAATACGGATGCAAAAAAACAACTGAAAACAAAAATATTATGAAACTCAAAAAAGGAGACAATGTGATCGTCATCACCGGAAAAGATAAAGGCAAAAAGGGGAAGATCCTCGAGGTTCTGCCGCGCGTTAATCGCGTGGTGGTCGAAGAAGTAAATGTGGCAAAGATCCACACGAAGTCTCGCGCACGCGGGAAGGCAGAGGAGATTGTGAAGCGTGCAATGCCTATTCATGCTTCGAACATTATGATCGTAGATCCCACCAAAGACGTGCGTACGCGCGTGGGGATAAAAAGAATCGAGGGTAAGAATGTTCGAGTGACCAAGGTAAGTGGCGCAGAGCTTTAGGAAGGGGAACATTTGACAACTGACACCGCTTCGCGGACAATTGACAAAAATACGGATGCAAAAACAAACAACTGAAAAAATACTATGAAATCGGTAAAAGAAAAACAAAAAGAAGCATTTGATGTAATGAAAGGCGAGTTCGGCTACAAGAACAAGCTTGCGGTCCCACGCTTGGTAAAGGTGGTGGTTTCGAGTGCAACGGGTCGCGCGAAAGATAAGAAACGAAACGAGCTCGTGATGGCGCACCTCACCAAGATCACCGGACAGAAGCCGTCGCTTCGCAGTGCAAAGAAATCGATTGCGACCTTCAAGGTTCGCCAAGGAGATCAGATTGGTGTTGCGGTAACGCTTCGTGGTGCGCGCATGGAGGGGTTTCTTGATAAATTTATCAATGTTGCCGTACCCCGTACGAGAGACTTCCGCGGCTATGAAAAAAAGAGCGTGGACGAGATGGGGAATCTTACCCTCGGTATCAAAGAACAGACGGTGTTTCCCGAAACCGCCGACGAAGATGTGCGCGATATCTTCGGTTTTGCAGTTACCATCGTTACCACGGCGAAAGATAAGAAAGAAGCAATAAAGTTTTTTGAGGTTTTGGGGGTTCCGTTCAAGAAGTAGGGAATAATAAAATAGGGGAATAATGAATAGTAAATAGCCATGTCCACGCCTGCGCGAAGCGCAGGCGTGGATCTCTCCTTTACAAAAGACGCACTCGGTAGTATGATGTTTCTTGGTTCCCCCTGCTTTGAGGATCACGGAGATGTACCTTGCTTGGATATAATATAGGAGCGGCTATGGCCATGTCAGAGAAAAGAGCAGAAGTTCAAGGAGATTTTTGTCTCCTATCAAAGTACAATACGAACTCTCTTTATGAGGGAATTCTGAAGGAGGGGCATCTCTCCCAAGAACCTCCTCCACTAGCAGAGGAGTTGCACAGAGATGCTGTTCCTTTGCGGGATCTCGACGAAGAACTGAGGCAATGTCTTGGAGCGCGAGTTTGTTCGAATGTGACGTGGTAAGTTTGAAACCATACTAATTATCATACTCTTATACACAAAAAGGGCGTGTACATAGTTTTGTCGCGCCTTTTTTCTTGCCCATTTCTATACTAACGTGACGCCTTCCGTGTCCTATGGGACACGGAAGGCGTCACTGGAAAAGAGGGGTTATACAACGCGGAAAGTCTGAAAACCCTCGGTTTAGAGATTACTGTGCTCATGACACTAAAAAAAGGATGGCACGGTGCGTACGACACCCACTACCACATTGTGTTTCCCGTAAAGTACCGCAAAGCCCTTCTCTCCGACGGGGTCGTGCAAGAGATTAAGGAAATTTCAAAAAGACTGGAAGAGCGTTACGATCTGGACATTGAGCAAATCGGATGTGACGGCGACCATATACACCTGCTTGTCTCAATCCACCCAAAATACTCGATTGGTCAATTTGTGCGACTCTACAAAAGCATCACCGCGAAGCAAGCCTTTTTGAAATTTCCTGAAGTAAAGAAAGACCTGTGGGGTGGAGAATTCTGGACGGACGGTTACTATGTCGCTACCATCGGCGAGAAGGCCAATTGGTCGATTGTGGAACGCTACGTCAAGAACCAAGGGAAACACGATGCACGGCCTCCCACATTGTGGTAAACTGTTACCAATGAAATGCGTCATGAGCCCGGGTCATACCCTGCGGTCTCTGCCGCAGGGATTTTGATTAGAAAAAATAGAAACCAATTTTTCAGATAAATTTGAACAAAAAAATAGAAAATTTGTGGAGGGTAAAATGTTGTCTGATGGTGTAGGATACTTAAATATAAAAAGTTGGTCTAATCATAACAAGACCGAAGGGGGGAATATAGCGGAATTAGTAGAGAAGGAATTAAATAATTTTAAAGATAGTGATTCTTTGATTATTGATGTTAGGCAAAATGGCGGTGGGAATAGCAGTCTTGCAGAGAATCTTGCGAGTCATTTTATAGAGAAACAAACTCAATATTGTAAGATTTTCAAAAAAGTTTCAAAACAGGATGAGTTAGTTGAACAAACAGTAAATATTAGTCCAAAGGGGGAATTTTTAGATAAAAAAATTGTAATTTTAACTGGTCCAAAGTGTCTGAGTTCAAATGAAATGTTTGTTTTGATGTTAAAAGATACAGGTAAGGCGATAACAGTTGGGCAAACAACTGGCGGTGGCTCTGGTAACCCAAAAGCCTTTAATTTACACTTGGGAGGTAAAGATTTTATATTAACAGTTTCCACATGGAGGATGATGAGAAATAATGGTCAAGAATTAGAAGGTGTTGGCATAGAGCCAGATATCCCAGTAGAAATTAAAAGAGACGATGTTATTCAAAAACGAGATATAGAGTTAGAAAAAGCGATTGAGTATCTAAAACATGGATGATAACAAATATTTTAAACCTACAAAAAAGTGTTAAGATAGTAAAAGTTCCGTTCGTAAGTCGTCCCAGACGGTCAGCCAAAAAATAGAATCGTTGTTTTCGCCAAAATTTGGAGCGTCGCTTTGCGACGCTCCAAATTTTGGCGAAAAAACAAATTCTGAAACTTGGCTGTGTCTCCTGAACAAAATCCGAACTTTTTACCAACAAAATCGGTCTAATGGCCATTTAAGCAGTCTATTTTCTCAGAATCTCTGTTGCAATCTTTCGTATTCTTTCCCTGCTTTTCCCGCGGTGTGCGGTGAGCAAATTTTTTAGTCGACTCCAATATCCATCAAGGGAGTTCGTGGTGTTAGGAATGGGACTGTCCACTCATTGGGCTTTTTATATCGCTTCGCTCATAAAAATCCTCAATGAGTCTTGCGAAACTCCAAGTGCTCGTTTCTCACCCAGTATGCGAGAGTCATGTTCCTTTCGGAGCGACCATCCGCTATCTACTCATTGCTATGCACAGGAGAGGTTTAGTACAATCCCTCGCGGGTCGTTACCCGAAGGCCGACAGGGTTTGGGAGTGAAATGCTAAACCTCGCCTCTGCATTCTACTGAATCTTGCCTTCATTGTTAAAGTACAAAACCCAGTAGATTCTCTCATACTGGGGTTGTTATGACCGTAAGACAGCGAGTGATTGTTTACCTTCTCATTGCAACTGCCGTAGCAGTCTTGGGGGGAGCGATTTATTAAGGAATTCACCGGAATAAATCAACATTTTTTAGAGACCTCTCCACGCTGGTACCAATATGGTTTGTTTTTGCGGGAATAATTGTGGGGATGGCTGTCCCGCGTTATCGATGATACGCTCAAACCTGTAAGGATCACCTCTTGTCTCGTCACACGGTGTGACGAGACATTTTTTATTTCTCCACAAACTCGTAATCGATACTCTTGCGTTCGAGGTCGACAGCTTTGACGCGAATACGGACTTTGTCGCCGAGCGCATAGCGCTTGCGGGTGTTCTTGCCGATGATGCGATAGTTTTCTTTTTCAAAAATATAAAAATCATTACCAAGGTCGGCGATGCGCACAAGTCCTTCACATTTTGTCTCGTTTTCTTCGATAAAGATACCCCACTCGGCAACACCGGAAATGGTGCCTTCGAATGTTTGTCCGATGCGCGTCGCCATGTACTCCGCTTGCTTGAATTTGATTGATGCACGTTCGGCGTCTGCGGCGAGTTTCTCCATCTCGGAGGAGTGCGCGGAAAGTTTGCGGTACTCCTGCATTTCTTCTTGCGTTACTTGTTCTCCTGCGAGATAGTGTGCGAGGAGGCGGTGTACCATCACGTCCGGATAGCGGCGGATTGGTGAGGTAAAATGTGTGTAGTATTTGAATCCGAGCCCATAGTGACCAATGTTATTGGTTGAATAAATGGCTTTCGCGAGGGTACGGATGATTACGGTGTGGAGCATCGACTCTTGGGGTGTCCCTTTGATTTGGTCAAGAAGTTTGTTGATGTCTTGCGAGGTGGCGCGACCGTCTTTCAAAGGGAGCTTGTAGCCGATCCGACCGAGGAATGTCGCGAGGAGCCCCAAGCGGTCCGGTTCCGGCTCGTCGTGGATGCGATAAACAAAAAGCGAGGCGTCGTCGTCTTTTATCTTTTTGGCAACAAATTCGGCGACCTTCCTGTTGGCGAGAAGCATGAACTCCTCGATCAATTTGTTGGTGTCCTGCATCTCTTTGCGGTACACGCCGATGGGACGCTTGTTTTCGTCGAGGATGAATTTTACTTCATCATGGGAAAAGTTGATTGCGCCGGCATCGCGATTTTGCTTATCAAGCTTCTTGGCAAGGGTGTTCAAGATTACCAATTCGTCGTGGAACATTCCTGCGCCGTCGTCAAGAATTTTCTGCGCGTCTTCATAGGCGAAGCGTCGGTCGGAATGAATGACGGTGCGGCCGAACCATTCGGTTTCAGGGTAGACCGATTTTTTCGGATCCGAAAATGCTTCTTTAGGGAAGGTAAACACTGCTGAAAAAGTGAGCTTGTCTTCTTTTTCATTGAGCGAGCAGAGGTCGTTCGAAAGTACTTCAGGGAACATGGGGACGACGCGGTCGACGAGGTATATCGACGTGGCACGGTTGCGGGCTTCTTCGTCGATTGCCGAGTGCGGTCTAATATATGCAGATACATCTGCAATATGGACGCCGATTTCAATTGATCCGTCTGCGAGTGTTTGGACCGAGAGTGCATCGTCAAAGTCTTTGGCATCGGCAGGGTCGATCGTGAAGGTCGTGATGTTACGGAAATCGCGGCGTTTATGGATTTCGCGGACGAGGAGCGCGGTCGCGTCTTTCTTGATTTCGTGCGCTTCTTTTTCTATCGCATCGGGGAGCTCCATTTGAAGACCTTTGTCGAGGATGATGGCGCGGATTTCGGTTTCGTTGTCGCCAGAATCGCCGATGATTTCCACAAGCTCACCCTCGGGATTTTTCTTGGGATCAGTCCATTTGGTGATACGCACGAGTGCTTTCTTTTTGTCACTGCCTGCGGGGACGCCTGCCGCCGGGATGCGAATGTCGACATAGATGTGGTTGTCTTGCGGTACGAGGAAATACGCGTCGGTGTCTTTTTCGAGGGTGCCGACGAAGGTTATTTTTGCGCGTTCGATGATCTCGGTAATCTCGCCCGTTTGCTGTTCGTTCGGGATACGAGGATGTAGGAGCACTTTTACGCGGTCGCGGTGAAGGGCGGTGTTAAGGAATCCTGTTTCGATGCGGATGTCGTTTTCGCGGGGGCTGCCTTCACCGAGAGATACGAAACCGAGTCCTTTGCCGGTGGTGGTGATGATTCCCTCAATATAGTTTTTGTTTCCCATAAATATCAAATACTTTAGCATAGAACGCAGAGTTTGACTATTTAGAAGCTTTTTGATAGGATACTTTGCATGTTAAACATTCGATTACAGCGTGTCGGCAGGAAGAACGATCCCTCGTTCCGTGTGATCGTCACGGATTCCAAATGGAAACCGAAGACGGGGAAATTTGTCGAGATCATCGGCTCATACGATGCACGCAAGGGTTCGCCCGTTATCAAGGCTGACCGCGCAAAGCATTGGCTTTCCGTAGGGGCGCAAGCGTCGGGTACGGTACACAACCTTCTCCTCGACCTCAAGGTTATTGCGGGTAAAAAGGTAAATGTATTGGGGAAGAAAACTCCTATTGTGAAAGAGGCTCCCGCTGAGGTTGTTGCGGAAAAACCTGCTGAAGAAGCGCCGAAAAAGGAAGAGACGCCAGCTTCCGCCATAGCCGAGGCTGTTGCGGACAAGCCCGCCGTAGCCGAGGCTGCCCTAGACAAGCCCGCCGAAGAAGCTCCCGCGGAAGAAATTCTTGCGGAGAAAGCATAACTCGCTCAACACTGAATTCTTGAGAGGACCGCGCAGTCAAAAACTACGCGATTTTCTTTTTTGAGTTAGAACCTGCCTACAATCTCATGCCTGCCCAAAACTTCACAATTTCCTGCGAAAATCACGCATTCCGACGAGGCATATCGAGATATGTCGAGGAGGAATAAGTGATTTGCACCACAAGAGTACTTCTTGTTTTCTAACTCACTTCGTTCGTAAGAAAACAAAGTCGCAGCGGAAATTTTGGTGTTTTGGGCGGCAAGCATTGTATTTGTTGTTTAATTTGCGGTGAGATTGTAGGCAGGTTCTTAGAGGTATTGCACTTTTGCCGCGGAATATAGTACAATATTTTTAGCAGTCGTCATGCTTAGTAACGGTAATAATGATATAACGATAAGATTTCGAACATACTATGACACAAGAACCAGATGTAACGTTTCTCGAATATGTGGTGAAAGCGCTCGTCGACCATCCGAGCGATGTGAAGGTGAGTCGCGTTATCGATGAAATGGGCGTACTCATTACGCTTGATGTGAACCCGGGCGATATGGGCAAGATTATCGGGCGCACGGGAAATACCGCAAAAGCGATTCGTACGCTTTTGCGCGTCGTGGGAATGAAGAATAATGCCCGCGTGAATTTGAAGATCAACGAACCCGCTGGCGGCCGCGACACCAGCGCGGGAGGTTCACTCGAGGGAGGCAAGAAGTCCGCTCCCTCCAAGACGGTTGATGAGGTGATTGATGAGTTGGGGATTTAACAACTAACAACTAACAACTAACAAGAGGGGATTCGTTATATGTCCGCGAAGCGGTGTTAGTTGTCAGTTGTTCCCCCTATGATCCGATTCCACATCATCAGTATTTTCCCCGAAGTCGTTCGCGCGTATTGCAATGCGTCTATTCTTGGCCGTGCTCAAGAAAGCGGACACATTGTTATCTCGTACGTGAACCCGCGTGATTTTGCACGGGATAAGCACCAGAAAGTTGATGACCGTCCCTATGGCGGTGGTCCCGGCATGGTCATGATGCTGGATCCGCTCATTCGCGCGTTCGATAGGGTCGCAAAGAGTATCGCGCGCAAGAAAAATGTAAAAACAAAAGTTATCATCTTTGTTCCTTCAGGAAAACAATTGACTAACGCATACGCAAAGACGCTGACAAAAAAATATACCGACATCGTGCTCATTGCAGGACGCTACGAGGGTATTGATGCACGCGTGAAGAAGATATTCAAAGCGGAGGAGATTTCAGTGGGACCGTTTGTGCTCACCGGTGGGGAAGTGCCAGCGATGATTGTCGTTGATGCATGTGCAAGGCAGATAGAAGGGGTCCTCGGCAAAGGTGAGTCTGTGGAAGAATCACGAACGGCATCGCCTGAAGTGTACACGCGTCCTGAAGTGTACGAATGGAAAGGCAAAAAATATCGCGTCCCCAAAGTCCTCCTTGGTGGTGACCACGCGAAGATTGAGGTGTGGAGGAAGGGGAAGCAAGGGTAGCATCCAAAATCCAAGGGATGCCCTCGGGTTTTTGTAAGGATTGAAACTGTCCTTACTCTACAAGGGTAATTTTGAGTTTGACAAGAATTCTCAGTCTGCTATACTCTTCGTAACGGTAATTTGATTGCGTACTTGGTGCCGTAAATTAAGAATCTACAATTTTACAAGGTTTCGTTTACTCGTTAACCTTATAGCATATCAAAAAGGTGGTATTCACTTGCCTTTTTGTTTTTTGTCGTTTAGGGGTACAGTAAACATAATTTCATATAGCACACTATTTCCTATGCGAGAAAAGAAATACTTTGCGCGCTACAAAAAGCCGCTTGTGTCCATGCCAAATTTGGTGGAGACGCACTTGAAGTCCTACAAATGGCTTGTTGAAGAAGGATTGAAGGATGCATTTAAAGAATTCTCACCGGTTAAGGATTATTCGGACAAGAAATTTGAATTTGAATTTACCGGCATTGAACTCTCGAAGCCGAAGTACGATGAATATTATGCCAAGGAAAACAAACTTTCCTACGAAGCACCACTCAAGGTGCGCGTAAAGCTTATCAACAAGATCCTTAAGACGGAAAAGGAGCAGGAGATTTTCATGGCGGATTTTCCCATGATGACGTCGCACGGCACGTTCATTGTGAACGGTGTCGAGCGCGTAGTCGTGCCACAGATCTCGCGTTCGTCCGGTATCTCATTTACTGTGGACGAGGTGAAAGGTAAGCGCTATTTTGGCGCGAAAATCATTCCCGGTCGTGGCGCATGGGTTGAAGTCGAATCCGATCCCGACGGCGCAGTCTATGTGCGAATCGACAAGAAACGTAAATTCCCCGTTACGGTTCTTTTGCGTGCTTTGGGACTCCGCGACAACGAAGCAATTTTGAAAGCATTTGCAGAAGATGATCTTGCAAAGAAAGCGATCGAAGCATCCCTCGCAAAGGACACGACCACAACCGCAAATGAATCATACGTCGAGATCCACAAGAAACTCCGCGACGGCGACCTTGCAACGCCCGAGAATGCCAAGGATTTCGTCGACTCTATTTTCGCAAAAGAAAAATACGACCTCTCGGAAGTCGGACGTTTTAAATTCAACAAGCGTTTCAATAAGAGCGTGGAAAAGACCGAGATTGCGCGCCGAACGCTCAACGCACTCGACCTTGCCACAATTGTGGCGCATATTGTAAAATTGAACGCGACGCCTCATGCAACGCACGACGATATCGACCACTTGGGTTCGCGCCGTATCCGCGCGGTAGGAGAAATGCTCCAGATGAAGATTCGCGTCGGTATGACACAGATCAAGCGCAATATTCAGGACCGCATGTCGACAATCGACACGGACGCGACGCTCCCGATGCAGTTTATCAGCCCTCGCCCGCTCCAAGCGCGCCTCAAGGAATTTTTCGCGACGAACCAGCTCTCGCAGTTCATGACGCAGTACAACGTGCTCTCGGAGATCGAAAACCTCCGCACGTTTTCCGCATTGGGGCCCGGGGGACTTACGCGCGAGCGCGCGGGCATCGAAGTGCGTGACGTGCACCCTTCGCACTACGGACGCCTTTGTCCGATCCACACGCCGGAAGGCCCGAACATCGGACTCATCTTGCGCCTATCATGCTACGCGCGCACCAATGATTTCGGCATGATCGAAACGCCGTACGTGAAAATTAAGAATGGCAAAGTGACGAAAGAAATCGTGTACATGGATGCGCTTGAAGAAGAACAGTACAACATCGCACACATGGCACTCAAGCTCGATGGCGATTCAATCGTGGAAGATAAAGTTGAAGTACGCAAAGCTGGTCGCCCCGAGCTTGTGCTCAAAGCGGATGTCCACTACATGGACATTGCCGCGAACCAAGCATACTCGATCGCAACCTCAATGGTTCCATTCCTTGAGCACGACAATGCGAACCGCGCACTCATGGGTTCGAACATGCAGAAGCAAGCGATCCCGTGCGTTATCCCCGAGGCACCGCTCGTCGCAACTGGCATGGAAGAGCAAGCCGCTGGTGACACGGGACGTCTCATCGTTGCGGAAGCAAGTGGTACGATTGCGCGCGTAGATGCGCGCAAGATTGTTCTCAAGGATGACAAGGGGAATAACCATGAACACAAGTTGGTGAACTTTTCGCGTACGAATGGCTTTACCGCATTTCATCAGCGTCCCACAGTCTCGCTCGGCGACAAGATCAAGAAGGGGGATATTCTTGCCGACACGTCATCGTCCGACAACGGACAAATCGCACTCGGACAGAATGCACTCGTTGCCTTTATGTCATGGAACGGTTCAAATTATGAAGACGCTATTATTCTCTCGGAGCGCTTGGTGAAGAACAGCAAATTTACTTCGATTCATATGGACGAGTTTGTGGTGAATGTACGCGATACGAAACTTGGACCCGAGGTCACGACGCATGATATTCCCAACGTTGGCGAGGCGAAGCTCAAAGACCTCGACGAGGACGGTATCATCCGTATCGGCGCCGAGGTGCACCCGGGCGATATTTTGGTCGGAAAGATTACCCCTAAAGGCGAGACGGAGCTTACTCCCGAGGAGCGCCTTCTCCGCTCGATATTCGGCGAGAAAGCACGCGATGTGAAAGACACGTCGCTCCGCATGGAGCACGGCAAGCGTGGTCGTATTGTGGGTGTGAAAGTATTCTCGCGTGAGCGCGGGGACAATCTGGAGAGTGGCATTATCAAGCGCATCCACATCGAGGTCGCGCAGGTGCGCAATATTTCGGTGGGTGATAAGCTCGCCGGACGCCACGGAAACAAAGGTGTCATCTCCGTCATTCTTCCCGAGGAAGACATGCCGTACATGGCGGATGGTACGCCGATTGATGTGATCTTGACGCCGCTCGGTGTGCCTTCGCGTATGAATCTCGGACAGATTCTCGAGCTTCATTTGGGTCTTGCGGCGAACACGCTCGGTTACCAGGCAATCGTGCCGCCCTTTATGGGCGCAACACCGGACGAGATCAAGGGCGAACTCGTAAAAGCCGGTTTCCGCGATGACGGTAAAATGAAACTCTACGATGGCCGCACAGGAGAAGGGTTTGATCAGGATATTGCGGTAGGATATATGTATATTTTGAAGTTGAATCATATGGTCGAAGACAAGATTCACATGCGTTCGATAGGGCATTACTCGCTCATTACGCAACAGCCGCTTGGCGGCAAGGCGCAGGGCGGAGGACAGCGCTTCGGAGAAATGGAAGTGTGGGCGCTCGAAGGATACGGTGCGTCGCACGTACTTCGCGAAATGCTTACGGTGAAATCCGACGATATTACGGGACGCTCGGGAGCGTTTGATGCGATAGTGAAAGGCAATGATGTCACTGAGACACACATACCGGAGTCATTTAATGTGCTCCTGAATTACCTTCGCGGACTTGCGCTCGACATCGAGCTCGTAAAGAAAGGGGATATCAAATAGCTTATCAATCATCATTACCATTATGAAAACATTACGCGAACAACAGAATTTTGATGCGATCCTCCTCAAGCTTGCTTCACCGGAGCGCATGAAAGATTGGTCATACGGCGAGGTTACCAAGCCGGAAACCATTAACTACCGCACGCAGAGAAGCGAGCGCGGAGGGCTTTTTGACGAGCGTATTTTCGGTCCCGAAAAAGACTATGAATGTTACTGCGGCAAGTACAAGCGCATTCGGTACAAGAATATTATTTGTGAAAAATGCGGTGTTGAAGTCACCCGCTCAATCGTCCGTCGCGAGCGCATGGGACACATCGAGCTTGCAAGTCCTGTCGCACACATTTGGTTCTTGCGCAGTATTCCGTCACGCATGGGACTCCTTCTCAACCTTCCGATTGCTGATCTCGAAAAAGTTATTTACTTTGCAGGCTACATCATTACGGGAGTAAATACTGCTCTGCGCGACGGGCTTATGAAGGAGCTTGATCAAGAATATAAAGCAAAGCTCAAGACTTTGACGGACGAAAAAGGAAAGGAAAGTCTGAAGGAACTCCTCTTGAATGGCAAGCGCGAAATTGAATCATTGGTTGAAGGAAAAGTTCTTGATGAGGCAACGTATCACAAATTTGCACTCAAGTATGGCACGGCGTTTGAGGCGGGCATCGGCGCGGAAGCGATTTACAATATTTTCAAGAAGCTTGATTTAGTGAAATTCAAAGAGAAACTCCAAGGCGAGCTCGAGAAAGCCGGCTCGGTAGAACGTGCAAAATTGAACAAGCGTTTGGGTATTGTGAAATCGATGATTAACGCCGGCGTACGCCCGGAATGGATGTTCTTGACGGTGATCCCGATTATTCCCCCGGCGCTTCGCCCTATGGTCGCGCTCGAAGGCGGTCGTCACGCAACATCGGATTTGAACGACCTCTATCGTCGCGTTATCAATCGCAACAACCGCTTGAAGAAGCTTAAAGAGATTGATGCGCCGGATGTTATCTTGCGTAATGAAAAGCGCATTTTGCAAGAAGCGATAGACTCGCTTATCGATAATTCGATTCGCCGCGTGCAGTCGGTGGCAATGAATCAAGCGCAGAAACGCACGCTTAAATCGCTCTCGGATACGCTCAAAGGAAAGCAGGGGCTCTTCCGCCAGAACTTGCTCGGCAAGCGTGTGGACTATTCGGGTCGTTCGGTTATCGTCGTTGGACCAAAACTGAAACTTGACCAATGTGGGCTTCCGAAACATATGGCGCTCGAGCTTTTCCGTCCGTTCATCGTTTCAAAAATTCTTGAACAAGAGCTTGCATACAATATTCGCGGCGCGAACAAATTGATCGACGAAGGCGTTCCTGAAGTGTGGGCGATTCTCGAACAAGTAATCAAAGGAAAGTACGTGCTTCTCAATCGCGCACCGACGCTCCACCGCTTGGGTATTCAGGCATTTCACCCTGTCCTCATTGAAGGAAATGCTATTCAGGTGCACCCGCTCGTTTGTACTGCATTCAATGCAGACTTTGACGGTGACCAAATGGCAGTGCATGTACCGCTTTCTATTGCATCACAAGAAGAAGCGCGTACGCTCATGGCGGCGAACAAAAATCTTTTGAGCCCTGGCAACGGCGACCCGATTGTCAATCCAAAACTCGATATTGTGCTCGGGTGTTACTCGATGACAAAAATCGTAGGAGGAGAGAAGGGTGAGGGAAAAATTTTCCCTACGCCGAACAATGCAATCACCGCATATGACTTTGGTATGGTGGGCTTCCGCGCAAACGTAAAGGTTCTCGGTACCGACTCGCCAAAATATAAGGAGTACGATGGTAGGGTGTTCGAAACATCGGTAGGGAGACTCCTTTTCAACAGCGTCCTTCCTTCGGATTTTCCATTTATCAACAAAGAGATCAACAAGAAAGAGCTCGAAGCGCTCGTTGATGAACTTATTAATGTGTATGGTATCGATGCAACACCGACCGTCCTCGACAAGATTAAGGATTTCGGATTCAAGTATGTGACGAAATCCGCGATCACGTGGGGTATTGATGAGATCAAAGTGCCGAAAGAGAAGAAAGAAATCGTCGAGCGCACGCGTGTTCTCGCGAATGAGGTGAAATCGGAATATGACGAAGGCTTACTCTCCGACGAAGAGCGATATCGCAAGACCATCGAAATCTGGCAAGGTGCCCGCGGCGAAATCGAGAAGCTTATGCCCGGTACGCTTGAGAAGAACGGTTCGGTTGAGGATATGATCAAGTCTGGTGCTCGCGGTTCTATCGCGCAGATCGTTCAGATGGGCGGTATGATGGGGCTTATTGTGAGCACGTCGGGCCGCACGATTGACTTCCCGATTATTCCTTCAAGTAAAGAAGGCTTGTCTCCTATCGAATACTTTGTGACGACGCACGGTTCACGCAAGGGTCTCGCGGACACGGCGCTCAACACCGCCAAGGCAGGGTACCTCACGCGCCGTATCGTCGATGTGGCACAGGATGCCATCATCACCGAGGAAGATTGCGGTGACAAAGAGGGAAAGATTATTCGCAAAGAAAACCTCGTGGGATTTGATATTCCGCTTGCACGCAACCTCCGTGGACGCGTACTTTCTCGTGATATTGTGAGCGAAGATGGTATGGTGCTCTTTAAAAAAGGGCACTTGATGACGAAGCAAGACGCAAAAGAAGCGGAGAAACATGTTACGGAAGCACTTGTTCGCTCACCGCTTCTCTGTAAGACACGCAATGGTATTTGCCGCAAGTGTTACGGTCTCGACATCGGACGAAACGACCTCGTCATGCTCGGCGAAGCGGTGGGTATTATCGCGGCACAAGCGATTGGCGAGCCGGGCACCCAGCTTACGATGCGTACGTTCCACTCGGGAGGTATCGCGTCCGCGGGTGGCGACATTACGATGGGACTTCCGCGCGTTGAAGAAATCTTTGAGTGCCGCGCGCCAAAAAGCTTGGCGATTATTTCTCACACGGGCGGCGTAGTCTCTGAAGTTGTGAGAGATGAGAAGGAACTCAAGATTATCGTTCTTCCCGACGAAGGCGAGGGCAAAAAGAAAGGTGAAGCGATTGAATACGAAACATCGGCAAAGCGTACGCCGTTCGTCAAAGTAGGCGACAAAGTTACGAAGGGACAATTCCTCTCGGACGGGTCTGCTGACATTGCCGAAGTATTTGCGTACGGCGGTAAAGATGCGGCGGAAAACTATATCATCACGGAGGTGTTGAAGATTTACGAACTTCAGGGGGCGTCTATCTCGCGCAAACACGTCGAAGTGATTATTCGCCAGATGTTCTCGCGCCGCAAGGTGAAAGATGCGGGTGACACCAAGTTCAATATCGGGGATATTACCGAACAAGATGAGGTTACTATTGAAAACGAGCGCATTGAGAAAGTCGGCGGTGAAAAAGCAAAAGTAGAACCTGTCGTACTCGGGATCTCAAACGTCGCGTTGACTACCAAGAGCTGGCTCTCGGCGGCGTCGTTCGAAAAC
>LCOP01000007.1:8104-14166 GCA_000996605.1 Parcubacteria group bacterium GW2011_GWA1_47_8 | reverse complement strand
GTTGACACATTGCGCGGTCTCAAGGAGAATGTAATTATCGGAAGTTTGATTCCTGCGGGGACCGGTTTTGGCGTGAAGAAAGAGGGGGGCAAGTTGCCCGGAAGCACGGAAGAAGAGTTTATAAAGTCTTAAAGTTAAAAGTCTTAAAGTTAAAAGCAACCACGCGCTATTTGTGCTTGCTTTCGACTTTCGACCTTAGACTTTCTGCTGACCATTATGTCTTCAGTCATTGAGGAGATTAAATCACGACTTAACATTGTTGATATCGCACGCTCCTATCTTACGCTGGAGCCGGCGGGAGGCAATTTCAAGGCGCGCTGTCCGTTCCACAACGAGCGCACTCCTTCGTTTTTTATTTCTCCTGCACGGCAAACGTATCATTGTTTCGGGTGCAATCGCGGGGGTGATCTGATTTCGTTTGTAGAGGAAATAGAAGGTCTTGATTTTTCGGGGGCGCTCAAGATTCTCGCCGAGCGGGCGGGAGTAGAGCTTACGCGCGGGAGACCGGAGGCACGAGAAGACCGTGACAAGCGCGAGATGCTCTACCGTACGCTCGATCTCGCGTCAAAGTTCTACGAAGCAGTTCTTCTGAAGTTTCCCGAAGCGCTTGAATATCTCAAAAAGCGCGGACTCACGGATGAAACGACAAAAAAGTTTCGTATCGGTTTCGCGCCGGACGAATGGCGTTCACTCGGTGACTTCCTTGTGAAAAAGGGAGTTTCCGAGGAGGCAATGGAGAAGGCGGGGCTTATTGTGCCTTCGCCGAAAGGGTTCTACGATCGTTTCCGCGGGCGGGTGATGTTTCCCATTGCGGACAGTTCTGGGCGCATCATCGCATTTTCCGGTAGGATCTTGAAAGAAAGAGAAGGGAAGACGCTCGGCGCGTCCGCGGGCGCAAAATATGTGAATAGTCCCGAGACTGAAGTCTTCCACAAATCGCGTGCGCTCTTTGGTTTTCATCAAGCAAAAGAATCAATGCGTCACGAAAATTCGTGCGTCTTGGTCGAAGGACAGATGGACCTTATTCTTTCACATCAAGCGGGGGTTACCAATACTGTTGCGTCCTCGGGGACAGCCTTAACCACGGATCATCTATCGCTCATTAAGCGCTTTACGAAAAATCTCGTGCTTGCGTTTGACGCCGACGATGCAGGACTCGCCGCGGCACATCGCGCCATAGGGCTTGCCCTCGCGCAGGATATGTCGGTGCGTATTGCGACGCTCCCCCGGGGGACAGACCCTGCAGACTTGGTGCTCGAGGATCCGAAAGAGTGGCAGAGCGCCGTGCGCGAGGCAAAACCCGTCATTGATTTTTATCTCGAACTCTTGCCGATGCTCTACCCGGACACGACAGCGCTTCGCGCGAAAGTTTCCGAGATTATTGTGCCGTTCATCGCACTCCTACGGAGCGCTATTGATCAGGGGCACTATGTGGGGAGTGTTGCGAAGCTCCTTAACGTTAAAGAAGACCCGGTGTGGGAAGAAGTGAAGAAGCAGGTATTGCCGAGAGCGGGTGAAATGGAAAAAGAAAAGAATCCTATCCCCGTGCTCCCACGCAAGGCGCGCATCGCACGGACAATAGAAGGAGTGCTCTTGTGGCAGGAAAAAGAACAACATGCGAAGATTGTCGATATCCCCACACTTCGCACTCGTCTCCGTCATTTATTCGACACGAGCGATTCGCTGGGAGACCGGAGCAATCTCGTGTTCGAAGCGGAAACGCGGTTCTATGAATCAGAAACACTCGCGCGCGAAATAGAGGAACTTTTCCTCGCGCTTGAGAACGAAATAGTGCGCGATCGGTTTGTTGAAAAGATGCAAGAGCTGAAGTATGCAGAGGAGCGCGGGGATACGGCAAAAGCGCAAACCCTCCTCGTCGAGTGCCAAGAACTTTCACAGAAACTTCATGTAATAAAACCATAACTGAGATTTTTATGAAGAAAAAAACAACTACAAAAAAAATAGTGTCCCACAAAAAACCTGCAAAAAAGAGGTCTATGACGAGCGTGCGCCCCGCGGCAAAAAAAACGGCAAAAAAAGTCAAAGCCAAAAGTACCACAAAAAAGAAAGTCCTTATCAAAAAGGCGGTTAAGAAAGCAGTACACAAGCCAGTCGCAAAGACTTCGGCAAAGAAAGTGGTAAAAAATTTAATACGAAAGAAATCAACAGAAGGCTGGGAAGAAAAAGCAACACGCCTCATCGCAAAAGGCCGCGGCCGTGGGTTCATCACCTACAATGAGATATTGAAGGAGTTTCCTGCGATTGAGCAAGACGTCATCTTCCTTGATAAGCTTTATGAAAAACTTGGCGATGCGGGAGTGGATATCCTCGAGGGCGGCGGACTCCTCGAGCTTGATGTGGTGGATCAGATTGCGCACAAAAAATACGTATACAAAAGCGGGGATTCTTCGTACGATTCGATCCAGATCTATCTCCGCGAGATAGGGCAATACCCCCTCTTGTCGGCACAAGAAGAACGTGATCTTGCCAAGCGGATCCAGGTCGGCGAAGAAGAGGCGAAAAATCTACTCGCGCGCGCAAACCTCCGCCTCGTGGTGTCTATTGCCAAGAAATACGTAGGCAGGAGCGCTGACCTCACCCTCCTCGACCTCATCCAAGAGGGTAACCTCGGGCTTTTCAAAGCGGTGGAGAAGTTTGAGTGGGAAAAGGGGTACAAGTTCTCGACCTATGCGACATGGTGGATTAGACAGGCGATTACGCGTGCACTCGCTGACCAATCGCGCACGATTCGTATTCCGGTGCACATGGTGGAAACGATTTCCAAGTATAAGCAAGTAGTGCGGAGACTCTCGCAAGACCTCGGTCGCGAGCCGCTTCCCGATGAAGTAGCGACCGAAATGGGGCTTGAGGTGGAAAAGATTTACAATATCAAAAACATCGATCAGGATACCGTGTCTCTCGAAAAGCCGATTGGCGACGACGACGACAAATCAACACTCGGCGAGTTTATTGCCGATGACAAGATCCTCGCACCCGATACCGAGTCTTCCCAACGCATTCTCTCCGATCAGGTCAAAGAGATCCTCGACGATCTTTCGGAAAAGGAGCGCAAGATTCTCGAAATGCGGCACGGTCTCGTGAACGGCGTCGTACACACGCTCGAAGAAGTGGGGAAGGAGTTCGGGGTGACGCGCGAGCGTATCCGCCAGATCGAAGCGAAAGCGATCGAAAAGATCCGCGCGCATGATAAGGTGGATAAGTTGCGGAATTACTGATTTTAGTGAGCCTCTTTCTCGGCAGGTGGTTTTGAGGACACGCATAATTTTCTGCTGAAAATTTGCTCTGCTCGCGTCGCCACGCTGTGCAAGGTCTCAAAACCGCCTGCACTCGACGAGGCTCGCTAAAAAATAGTGTCCTTGTGCGTTATTTTTGTGTATAAAAATAATACGAGCGTGGCGATACATCGCACACGCTCGTATGTTTTACAAAAGGAAGGAAATACAGATTTACTCGAACCCCGGGCACTCTGACGTAGAAACGACGTAGCCGGGGTTTGGACCATCTAACCCTATTGCATGAGTCACATGATCTTCTTTTGTCCCTCCGCAAATTTCACAACATGTTTCGTTGACGGAGGCAGGAGCAACAAGTTCCTGTTCGTCGATTGCTTTGTTAAAAAGCTCGAACGAATTTTTCGGGATATCGCCTTTATTGAAACGCTCGCGAGCTTCGGCAATGACGTTTTTATAGCAATGAAGTGAAGAGAAATTACGGCTCAAGAGGTCTCGGTGTGCGTCTCTCCGTTGTTGAGTTTGAGTAATTAAGCAAGAGGCGATTCGCAGAAGCGATCCCGCAACAACTCCAAGGAAAAGTACTTCTGAAAATGTTACGAGCGCCCACATATACCCGTGGTTATTGAATACAACGCGGGTTGTTAATCCGAGAAGAACAGGAGTTATTATCCAACAAAGAATCCATTCTGGGGAGAACTCTGCATTATCTTTACGGGTAGGGGATTTAGACCTTACTTGACTCATGATGCGCTCCTTTTTTGTCTGTGAAATGTGCCAGAAAATTACTAAACTTAATTTTACATAAAATCATCAACTTGTCAATACTACGTAATTATGCTAAAGTGGTGCCTATGACGCAAGGTGTAGAAACCAAAGAAAACAAGGCTCAAATCGTAAACCCTCCGCTTACGGAGGAATTAGTGCGGTTTATTTCAAAGACCAAAAACGAACCCGCGTGGATGCTAGAGAAGCGTCTCGTGGCGTTCACGCTTTATCAAAAGGCGCCAATGCCGAAGTGGGGTCCGTCGCTTGCGGGGCTTGATCTCGAAAACATGAATTATTATGCAGACCCGGGTGTTTCCGAGACGGATAACTGGGCGGACTTGCCACCAGAAATAACCGAGACGTTCGAGAAGCTCGGTATCCCCAAAGCCGAGCGTGAGTATTTGGGTGGTGTTGGCGCGCAGTATGATTCTGGTGTCGTCTATCATCGTTTGAAGCAGAGCCTCGCGGACAAGGGAGTGATATTCGAGAACATGGACGTCGCGCTGGAGAAGTATCCCGAGTTGGTACAAAAATATTTCATGACGGATTGTGTACCGATCACGGATCACAAGTTCGTCATGCTTCACGCGGCGGTGTGGAGCGGTGGCACGTTCATCTATGTACCCAAAGGGGTCAAGGTCGGCATGCCGCTTCAGGCGTATTTTCGTATGAATAGGGAGCGTAGTGCGCAGTTCGAGCATACGCTCATCATCGCGGACGAAGGCTCGGAGATCGAGTATATCGAAGGATGCTCGGCGCCAAAGTATAATTTTTCATCGCTTCACGCGGGATGTGTAGAGATATTTGTGCTTGCCAACGCAAAAGCAAAGTATGTGTCAATCGAGAACTGGTCGCTCAATACGTACAATTTGAATACCAAACGTGCCATCGTGCACACGAATGCCGAGATCAAGTGGGTGAACGGTAACATGGGATCGGGTGTTACTATGCTCTATCCGTCGTCGGTGCTCGTGGGTGAGGGCGCGCGCGCGGATAATCTCGGGCTCGTGATTGCGGGTAAAGGGCAAATTCAAGACACGGGTGCGAAGTCTATTCACCTCGCACCCCACACAACGTCGACCATCTACTCGAAATCCATTTCCAAAGAAGGTGGTGTGGCAAACTATCGCGGTTTGATAAAAGTATCTAAACGCGCACGTGGGTCGCGTGCGTCGCTTGTCTGCGATTCACTCCTCCTCGACAGCGGCTCGCAGGCAAATGCGTTCCCTGCGGTGGAGAATGCGAACGAAGATGTTGAGATCTCGCATGAGGCGCGCATCGGTCGTATCGGGGATGATGAGATTTTTTACCTTAAAACCCGTGGGTTTTCTGAACAGGAGGCGGTACGTTTGGCGGTGAACGGTTTTGCAAGCCCGATTATCAAAGAGCTTCCGTTAGAGTATGCGGTGGAGCTCAACAAGCTTATTGCGCTTGAGATGGGGGAGTGAGGGAACAATTGACGCCGCTTTGCGGACAACTGACAAAAAATACGAGATACATGAAATTTAATCCAGAAACAATCAAAAAAGATTTTCCGATTTTCGACAAGGTGAAGAACTTTGCCTATTTGGATACGGCGGCGACGTCGCAGACGCCACAGCTGGTGCTTGATGTGATGAACGAATATTACACGGAATTCCGCGCCAATGTGCATCGGGGGCTTTATCAAGCGGAAGAACAGGCGACCGCGGCGTACGAAGACGCGCGAGGAAAGGTCGCGCGGTTTATTGGCGCAGAGCCCTGCGAAATTATTTTTACCGCTGGCGCGACTGCCTCGTCCAATATGTTGGTTGCGATGCTTGAACACTCGAGTGTTGTTGCTACAAATGACGAGATCGTGACAACTGTTATGGAACACCATGCGAGTTTGATCCCACTTCAGGAGCTTGCAAAAAGAAATAGCCTCGCGATTAACTACATAGGCCTTGCCTATGGGGAGGTAGGGCTTGATTATGATGTGGCGGAAAAGCTCATTACAAAAAAGACAAAGATTGTTTCAGTGGTTCTTGCGTCGAACGTGACGGGGGTTATCAATGATGTCGC
>LCOP01000007.1:0-8011 GCA_000996605.1 Parcubacteria group bacterium GW2011_GWA1_47_8 | reverse complement strand
ACACTTGGTGCGGATTTCGTGTATTTCTCGGGGCACAAGATGTGCGGACCGACGGGGGTGGGGGTTCTCTGGGGAAAGCATGAACTCCTAGAAAAGCTTGAGCCGGGGGTGTATGGTGGGGGGATTGTGGAAAAGGTCATGCTCGAAGGAGCGTCATGGCGTGAGTCACTCGCGCGATTCGAGGCGGGGACGCCGAATATTGCGGGGGCAATCAGGCTCGGTGCCGCGGTCGCGTATCTCGAAAATGTCGGCGTAAAAAATATCTATACCCACACACAGGTGGTGGTAAAAGAAGCGTTAGCACACTTGAGGGAAATTCCCGGTGTGCGCATTCTTGCAGAAGGGGACAGTGAGAGAAATATCGGCATCGTGTCGTTCGTTATGGAGGGAATTCATGCGCATGATCTTGCGGAAATACTCGGACGTGAAGGAGTCGCTATTCGTTCCGGACACCACTGCGCGGAGCCTTTTGTTACGGCGCTCGGCGTATCCGCGACCGCGCGCGCGAGTTTCTATCTTTATAATACTGCAGATGACATCGGCGCGCTGATCGCGGGAATTAAAAAAGCAAAAGAAGTCTTTAAAGTCTAAAAGTCTATAAAGTCGTAAAGTCATGGACGAAGAATTATATAAAGAAAATCTGCTTGACCACAATAGGCATCCGCACAACAAGCGGGTGATTTCTGGCGAACATCATGAAGCCGAAGCGCGCAATGCTTCGTGCGGGGACCGCGGTGTTCTCATGCTCGCTTTTGATGAAAAGGGTACGGTATCCGATGCGGCATTTCAAGGCGAGGGGTGTGCGGTGTCGCAAGCGGGGCTCTCGATGCTTACCGATAAGCTCAAGGGGATGACCACGCGCGAGCTCAAACTCTTGTCGCCCGGCGATATCTATACTATGCTGGGAGTACAGATAAGTCCCGGACGCGCGAACTGCGCACTCCTTGGTTACGCGGCGCTCGAAAAGATTCTCAAAGATCTTCGATAATAATATTTCTATGTCCACGTTAACATTTAAAAACATAACCGTACGTCGCGAGGGCAAAACGATTGTCGACGATGCGTCGCTTGAGCTTGCATCGGGGGAAGTTCACCTCATTATGGGGCCAAATGGTTCCGGCAAGTCCACGCTTTTAAACGCAGTGATGGGGCATCCGGCATACGAAATGACCGGGGGAAGTGTTGTTCTCGACGACGAAGATATCACAAACCTTCCTACGGAAAAAAAGGCGGGGAAGGGAGTATTCCTTTCGATGCAGTACCTTCCTGCGGTTGACGGTGTGACGATGCTCACGCTTCTTCACCGCGCGTACCGCATGATTAAAGGGGGCTTGCCCGCAAAATTTTCCTCTGTCGAGGAGAGTGTGGGTAGTAAAAATACAAGAAAATTCCTTTCTGGGGAAAGTTCGGCGGGGGACATTTCGATTCCGGAATTTTATAAGATGCTTTCCGCAAAAGTGAAAGAATTTAATTTTGATGAAGGGTTACTCAAAAGATTTGTGAACAAAGGATTTTCCGGAGGAGAAAAGAAGCAAGGCGAGATGATTCAACTCTTGGCGCTTGAACCTAAATTTGCGCTTCTCGATGAGATTGACTCAGGTGTGGATATTGATTCACTCGTGAATGTGTTTGCGGGGATCGAGAAACTTCGCAAAGAGGGGACGGGGTTTCTCATCGTGACGCATCTCGGGACTATTTTGGAAAAGATAAATCCCGATCGTGTGTCGGTGATGAAGGAGGGGAGGGTGGTGAAGACCGGCGGACCGGAGCTCGCACGCGAAATCATCGAGAAAGGGTTTAATGGGTAGGGTTACGAATCCCGTTAGAGATAAGAGCGTTACATTTCTAGCACGAAGGAAGTACAATGTAGGTATTACTATTAGCAGTTTGGTATAATTAAGATACGGAAATTTAATAATTTCCTATCTCTAACGGGATGAAAAAAAGTATTCAAGAAAAAGATATTATTGAGAAATTGAAGCAGGTGAAAGACCCGGAGATTGGGCTTGATATTTGGATGCTCGGTTTGGTCTATAAGATCACGTTGGATGCGGAAGGGGTGGAGATCTTGATGACACTCACGACACCGTTTTGCCCGTTTGCAGATGAGCTCATCGCCGATGTCGAAAAGCGGGTGGGGGAGCTTGGGTACGACGAAGGGGACGTCCGCGTTGATCTCACCTTTGAACCCGCATGGGAGCCGTCGGAGGAGGTGAAGATGATGCTCGGTGTCTAGGGGTGGAATATCAAATACGAGATATTGAATAGAGAATGTACTGCGGTGAGTTTGTGCTAATTAGACGTAGATAGTATGACAACTGACATGTGACGGTAAAATCAGCGCATTTTGTCAATTGTCCGCAAAGCGGTGTCACGGTTAATTGTTTTTTAGTGCATTGTCGATCTGCGCCTTCACGACTGAGTATGGCTGTGCGCCGTCGATGGTATTCGCAAGTTTTTTGTTTACGAGAATCATTGAAGAGGGTGTGCCTTGTATGCCGGCTTCGACACCGCCTTGATAGTTTGCCTCGACGAGGTTCGCATACTTACCACTCGCAAGACATGCATTGAAGGCTTTTTCATCGAGGCCGATGTCTTTCGCGATCTGGGGAAGCATTGCGGGATCAAGCCCGTCATTCGCGGGGGTTATCTTGAATAAATTACTCAAGTATTCCCAGAACTTTGCATTGCCACCAAGCTCTGCTGCGCATTCGGTCGCCTCGGCTTCCTTGCGTGCCTTGGGATGGCGTGCGTCAATCGGAAAATGTCGATACACCCATGCGACCTGACCGTCTTTGCCATAGGTGTTCATCACTTGCTCCATGGTCGGGTGGAATGATTTGCAGAAAGGACATTCGGTGTCCGAATATTCAACGATGACAACTTTTGCATTCGGGTTGCCGAGGATGTGGTCACTCGCCGTGACGGGAGGAACATTTCCCCGCGCTTGCTCTGCAGATCCCTTTGAGGCCACGTTGCCTTGCCCTTGGTTTTGATTGCTGAAATAAACCGCGGCGGCAATGGAAAATCCAGCGACCACAATTGCAAGTGGTACTAAGAGATTATTTGGGGCGGTGTTTGCAGGGGTGCTTGTGTTTTGGTTGTTATTTTCTTCCATGGTGTATAGTCGTACTGTTACTAATGAATAAAGGTCCCTTTAGTTTATCATAGTTTTTTGTGTAAAGACAACCGCTCGTTTCTAGCTATGTACGTATAATACACCATAGTTATATTATACGTACATAGCTAATTGCGGATGAGTACATATAATCTTGGTGTTTCTCCGCGATTATGGTTATATAAGATCATGGAAGAGAGAGAGCAAATACGTCAGGCAGAGTTTGTAACAGGTATTATCGGCACCGACACTATTCTTCTCGACGGCATACCGCAGGTTGCGTTTGTCGGCCGTTCGAATGTGGGGAAATCGAGCATTATCAATTCGCTCGTATCACGGAAGAATCTTGTGAAGTCGAGCTCCACTCCTGGCAAGACGACGGAAATAAATTTCTTTCTTATTAATGGAGAACGATATTTTGTGGATTTACCCGGATATGGATTTGCGCGCATGAAAGCAAAGGGTGCGGAGAAGATCCGCAAGTTGATACTTTGGTACATTGGCTCCGGCGAAGCGCATCCGCGACTCGTTGTCCTTATTGTAGACGCGGGTATCAAACCCATGCCCCAAGATCGAGAGATGGCGGATATTCTCCGACAGGAGGAGATACCTTTTGTAGTCGTCGCCAATAAAGTTGACCGTCTCAACCAGTCCGAGCGTACACGAAATCTGAAAGAGATTGAGGCGATACTCGGGTGTGCCATTTTGCCGTATTCTGCGAAAAAGAATATGGGGAAGGGTGAGCTACTTAGTATAGTGCTTGCCGCATAGGCTGTCTCGTGTGGTATAATAAAATGAAATGAATGCGCGCCGTCTCGTTGGTATTGGTTTTATTATAGGAATCGCCGCTTTGTTTGCGGGTGCTTTGTATGTAAAACAAGCCAGTCGTGTACCGGTGAGAGAGGGTGAACAAGGAGCAAAGATCTCAATCGTTACCAGCTTTTACCCTTTGGCGTATGTTGCGACATCGGTTGGCGGCAGTGCGGTGTTGGTCACCAATCTTACGGAGGCCTTGAGCCGTGGATTATGAAGTGGCAACAGGGAGGGTTTACGAGACCGCGGAAAACGATTGAAATGATAAGTACGCTTATAGAGCGCGGCAATATACCTCTGGATATCTCCGAAGACCCGCATGTATGGCTCGACCCGCTTATTATGGAAAAGGAAGTTGAAATCGTGCGAGACGCGCTAATCGAGATTGACCCTGGGCATGGGGAGCTTTATACTGAGAATGCGACACGAGCAATGAGTCTTTTGATTGATCTTGATACAAAGTTCAGAGAAGGGCTCGCGGAGTGTGCGCGGCGAGATATTATCGTCTCGCATCAAGCGTTTGGTTACTTGGGGAATGCATACGGACTCCACATCACTTCAATCGCGGGCATTGCTCCCGATGAAGAGCCTTCATCAAAAGAATTGGCGCGTATTGTTGAGGTTGTGCGACGCAGAGGGGTAACACACATCTTTTTTGAACCGACTGCGAGTCCGAAATTTTCAGAAACAATCGCGCGCGAGGTTGGTGCGCAGACGCTCGTACTCGATCCGATTGAGAGTCCTTCGAGGGAGGCTATTCAAGCGGGGGAAGATTACATCTCACTGATGATGAACAATTTAAATAATTTACGGAAAGCACTATCATGCCGGTAGGAAATGACATCTTAATAGAACTCGACAATGTGAGCTTTTCTTACGGGCTTGTTCCTGTGTTGGAACGATTGTCTTTTTCTGTGCACCAGGGAGAGTATTTGGGTATTATCGGCCCCAATGGAGGAGGAAAGACAACACTTCTCAAGATCATTTTGGGACTTCTCGATCCGATGGAGGGGACAGTGCGCATCTTTGGCAAAGACCGTCATGATTTTACCGAGCGGTATCGCATCGGCTATGTACCCCAACGCGCAACACAGGCAGACGGGTCGTTCCCCGCAACAGTGTTCGAGGTTGTGCGGAGCGGAAGAACTCCTCGCTTGGGGCTTTTTCACGGTTTTACCAAAAAAGATAATGTGGCGGTTGTGCGTGCGATGGAAATAGCAGGAATCGAACGATATAGTAGAACGCTTATCGGTGATTTGTCCGGCGGCGAGCGTCAGCGGGTGTTTATCGCGCGCGCACTTGCGGGCGAGCCCGACATTCTTATTCTTGATGAACCGACGGTGGGGGTCGATATCGGTGCGCAAAAGACGTTCTATGAATTCTTGGAATCGCTCAATCAAAAGCACAAGCTCACCATCATCTTTGTTTCTCATGATGTTGATGTGGTTTCGCAAAAGACGCAGACACTGCTGTGCTTGAACCACAATCTTGTCTGTTATGGACCGTCGTTGGATCTTTTAGACGATCATATTTTAAAGCGGCTATACGGGCAAGAAGCGGCGAAGATAAAACACAATTACCATGTTTGAGATTTTCCAATATGATTTTATGGTGCGCGCGTTCGAGGCCGGCATCGCGGTCGGAATCGCCGCACCGCTCATCGGTATGTTCCTCGTGGTGCGGCGGTATTCCTTGATGGCGGATACGCTCGCGCATGTGTCGCTTGCGGGAGTCGCAATCGGACTTCTCTTTGCCATTAACCCGATTCTCTCGGCGGTCATTCTCGCTATCGTCGCTTCGGTGGGGATTGAGGGACTCCGTTTGTCAAGACGTATTTTTGGCGAGTCGGTGCTCGCGCTCTTTCTCTCGGGATCTCTTGCCATTGCGGTGATTATCCTTTCCCTCGCGAAGGGGTTCAATGCAAATCTCTTTAGCTACCTTTTCGGGAGTATCTCCACGGTTTCCACAAATGATTTGTGGGTGACCATAGCTCTTGCTTTGGCGGTGCTGGTATTTATCACGCTGTTTTACAAAGAGTTTTTCTTCATTTCTCTTGACACGGAGCTTGCGCAAGCGAGTGGGACCCCCGTGAAGCGACTCAACCTTGTTCTCGTCATGCTTGCGGCACTTACTGTCGCGCTGTCAATCCGCATCGTGGGGACACTCCTCGTTGGCGCGCTTATGGTCATTCCGGTCATTGCCGCGATGCAGTATGGGCGGGGATTCCGTACAACGCTCCTCCTATCGGTCCTTTTCTCACTTGTATCGGTGATTGCCGGTCTCTTTGCTTCGTACTATTTTGACCTTGCTTCGGGGGGAGCGATTGTCCTTATTGCGCTCGGCATCTTTTTAATAAGCATGGTTTTCTCCAAGCGCCCATAGTATAATACAGAGATGAATAAGGCTCCCCTTTTTACGCTCCCCGATCAAGATGGAACACTCCATACACTTGCGGATTATCGTGGAAAGAAAGTACTCCTGTATTTTTATCCCAAAGATATGACCGAGGGGTGTACGATAGAAGCAGAGGGTTTTCGTGATGCATGGAAGGACCTAGCCACGCATAGCGTTGTGGTGCTTGGGGTAAGTGTTGACAGTGTTGATTCGCATAAAAAGTTTTGCGACAAGCATGCACTTAATTTCCCGCTTCTCTCTGACGAGAAAAAAGAAGTCGTGAAGGAATACGGCGTGTGGGTGGAAAAATCAATGTACGGGAAGAAATACATGGGCATCCAGCGCGATTCGTTTCTCATCGATGAAGAGGGAACTATCATAAAACACTACGTGAAGGTGAAACCCGAAGAACATCCGCGAGAGGTTTTGAAAGATGTGGAAAATATGCTTTGCGGCGCGCTGAATCGGTTTCAGAGGCGGGTACCGCGAGATAGTGGATGGGTTCTTAGATATGCCCCCACCGCACAATGTTGTACGCGGCGGGGGCTTTTTTAATACACGTAAAGATTTTTTTTAAAAGATGCGCTATAATGATGTAATCATTACCGTTAATGATTACATTTAATTATGGATATTAAAAAGACACTGCAAGTGCAAATACAAGGAACCGTCGAAGACGATGCGGCGCGCCTCCAGTCGTGCGCAAACGATGCCAGCATTTTTGAGATCAAGCCGGAGTTCGTCGTAACTCCTAAAGACATGCGCGACTTACGTGCTATCGTTAATTTTGTACGCTACCAAAAGTCCTCCGGCAACAACCTTTCTCTCACTCCGCGCGCGGCAGGCACTGGCATGTCGGGAGAATCGCTTTCCGAGTCCATTGTCCTCGACATGGCGCACTTCAATCATATCAAAGAAGTAGGAAATAATTTTGCGATAACCGAACCAAACGTCTACTATCGCGACTTTGAAGCGGAAGTCGCAAAAAAAGGTCTTCTCCTGCCTTCGTATACCGCATCAAAAAAGATTTGTACGGTAGGCGGTATGGTGGCCAACAACTCCGCAGGAGAAAAAACACTTTCCTACGGACCAACGGCGCGATATGTGGAAAGATTAAAAGTGGTTCTCCGTGACGGCAATGAATACACCCTCGAAGCCTTGAGTCATGCGAAACTCGAAGAAAAGAAGAAGCTTCAAGATCTTGAGGGCGATCTCTATCGCCGCATGTACACGATCCTCGAGGAAAACTACGACCTTATTCAAAAATCGCGCCCGCACGTCAACAAAAATGCCGCGGGATACGCACTGTGGGACGTATGGGATCGCACCACCTTCGATCTCACAAAACTTTTCACCGGCTCCCAGGGAACGCTCGGCATCATCACGGAAATAAACTTCCACCTTATAAAACCGAAACCGTACAGCGAATTACTCGTAATCTTTTTGAAAGACCTCACTCCTCTCGGTGACGTAGTAAACAGAGTTCTCCCCCACAAACCGGAAAGCTTTGAGGCGTATGACGACCATACGCTTGCGCTTGCACAGCAATTCCTCCCCGAGATTACCGAATCATTCGGCGACAAAATAACTTCAAAAATCGTCCTCCTTGCAGAGTTCACTGGTGATTCGGAAGAAGAAGTACTCGCGAAAGCGGCGGAAGCAAAAAAAGAAGTCGGGGTTTTTGAA
>LCOP01000006.1 GCA_000996605.1 Parcubacteria group bacterium GW2011_GWA1_47_8 | reverse complement strand
ACGGCTTCCGCCGCAGGCGGAAAGGGTTTTGGCGAAAATCAAAGCGCGATTTTGGCTTCCGCAAAATCGCTCCATATTCTTAATTCCGAACAAGTTACTTCTGGTGCCCTCAGTAGGAATCGAACCTACATTACAAGCTTCGGAAGCTTGTGTCCTATCCGTTGAACGATGAGGGCTTTTTGGTACTGGGGTCCAGTGTACTACACGCACAAATTATATTTCGTCTCAATTAATTTCTATATCAATATGTTTCACTTCCGGAATCTCCTTTTGTATGCGCGCTTCGAGCTCATCAATGCGTGTACCAATCACCCGTGGCACGCGGTCGGTAAACTCCACACAGAAACGCACAAACTCCTGATAGTCTTCTTTGGCTACTTCGTAGTCATCTTTCAGCATATCACCATTTGAAAGCTCGCGGAAAAGTGCCGTGCCGTTTACCTCTACCTCGCATTTTGCACGATACTTCCCTAGCCCCACGACCGAAGATTTGAAGTCGTGCACGCGCTCTATCATCGGGTCTTCTTCAAGCATCTCAATGATGCGCTCCTTTACCTCTTCAGGGATTGCCCGTTCTACCAAAAAACGCTTATTCTTCAATATCAAAATGACCGCAACCCACGCCAAGAGCCCGCCGATAACGAGCGAACTCACGGCGTCCCACACGGGATTACCGGTAACATACGACATTCCAATACCAACTGCCGCGACAAATACCCCGAACACCGCAACACCGTCTTCGTACACGACAGCAAGCACGGTGGGGTCGCCATCCTGCAATACTTCAAAAAAAGTCGCCTCCTCTTCCCTATCGTTCCACAGTTCACGAAATGCCAGCAAAAACGTAAGAAGTTCCACAACAAAAGAAACGATAAGGATTATGAAAATTATCGGGTGGAACGTGATTTCTTCCGAATGAAGGAGCACTGAAATCCCGTGATACAAAGTAACCCCTGCGCCAACAAAGAAGACCCCGCAGGCGGAAACAAGTGCCCAAAAGAAACGTTCCATGCCATACCCATATGAAGAATCTTCATCAGGCGCACGGCGACTCTTCACGATCCCCACCATGAGGAGAGCCTGATTCGCCATATCAGCAAAACTATGCACCGTTTCTGAAAAAAGTGCACTCGATCCGGAGACCATAAAACCGACCGCCTTAAGAATCGTTACGATAAAATTCCCCAAAAGAGCTGCCGCAACAGAAACAAAGCCAAAAGATTTTCGATGAAGCCCTACCCCTTTTTGCAATTTTTTGATGTTGTCCATAAACTGCTCTTGTGAGCTTTTTGATCGGGGTGCCGAGAATCGAACTCGGCCTATCTGCTCCCAAAGCAGACGTACTACCGATATACTACACCCCGACACAAGACTTAACCCCACGCAGACGTACTACCGGTATACTACACCCCGACGCAGTCATTCGCTTCAAAACTATGAAAGAATACTATCATATCACTCGTATATTATGAAATTTTCAAAGGATCAAGTTTTCAAGAAATTTCACCTTTGCTTGACGACTCTTCTCGTCAATGTGAACGGTAACGGCATCAAAAACCCATTCCGGCTCATCTCCGCGAAACTTTTCAGCAAGATACACTTGGATTGTGTTTCTAAGGCGTCTTAGCTTTTTGGAGTGAATATTGTCCTCTGGTCTATGCTGATTAATGGAAACGTTGATATTTTCACATGAAACACTTTTTACCTCAACAAAATGGAGGATTTCCCCATTTTGAGCAATAATATCGATTTCCCCATATTTTTTCCGATAATTACGACAAATGATCGCAAAACCCTTATTTTCAAGGTATTTTGCCGCTATCGACTCCCCGAGCTGTCCAATACCGACTCTTTTTGTCTGTCTGGTCTTAGATTTCTCTGTAAATTCCATATCTGCAATATTAGCAATTTATCATTATTCTGGCGAATTATTAGGTTTTGTTTCATGAATAACATAATATTTTATGTTACTAAGTAACATTTTGTGCCTAAAATAGACCAAAAAGGTTATATTTCCTAAAATACCTATATATTTCAAGCATTTCATGTGAAACATCCACAAAATATACCCGTAAAAGTGCCGATTTATTGTATAAAAAGTGTCCTTTATCAACACTATCCACCGAGTTATCCACAGTTTTTGGTAATTTTGCCTTTATTTTACGTCCGCAGGCGTTGACATACTGTTGTATTATGCTGGAAATGTCTTACATTAAAACGACAGTTGGCACTCCCCATAGAATCTTAGTAAAAATAGAACTCCCGTGTTATACTTTAGGAGTATGCGTATGGACAAAGAACAGGCAACACAACTTCGCAGGCTCGGCAAAAGCTATGGTGAAATCGAAAAGGAATTACGTGTTCCGAGAAGCACCCTATCTGCATGGTTTAGTGGCTCCGAATGGTCACAAAAAATCAAAAATGACCTCAATATTGTTGCGCGCAAAAGGCATACGATCAGGATTGAGGCGCTCAACAAAGTCCGCGGAGAACACCTTAAAAGACTCTATGAACAGGCACGACGAGAGGCTCTAGAAGATTTTCAAATATTACAATATCATCCAACATTTGTTGCGGGCGTGATGCTCTATTGGGGCGAGGGGGACAAGGCATCTCCTCATCGAGTATCACTAACCAATACCGATCCAGCAATGATTAAGGTATTCATGATCTTCCTCAAAGAGGTTTGCGGGGTTGATGAAAGAAAGATTAGAGCATGGCTCCTTTTATACCCAGATATTCAGGAAACAGAGTGTAAAGAATATTGGGTAAAAGAGATAGGTTTGCAAAATATCACCTTCAACAAAAGTATTATTATAGAAGGTAGACACAAAACCAAACGACTCGGGCACGGTGTTTGTACTGTCCTTGTCACGAGTAGATATTTTAAAGAAAAAATGTTATTGTGGGTTTCGTTATTCCCTGATATGCTTGCTAGTAGGGAATTATATGGGGGAAATGCGGATATAATTTAGTGGTAGAATTCCTCGTTGCCAACGAGAGAGTGGGAGTTCGATTCTCCCTATCCGCACATCAAAACAAAAAACACTGGAGGTAATCTCGGTGTTTTTTATTTTAACTATTGTGCCCCCGCCAGGATTCGAACCTGGAACAACGGTTTCGAAGACCGTCGTGATATCCATTTCACCACGAGGGCATATTTCTCATGAAACTATCGAAAGCATAGCGCACATTGGTAAAAAAGCCAAAAATAAACTAGACTAAACAAGTCAGAAGGTCTTAATGTCAAAAATCTATAAAGCCAGCGGTACACAAATCTGCTTTCGACTTTCCGACTTTTTACTTTCGACTACCTTTATGCCCCACACGCCAAAGAAAATCGATCTTTCCTATAAGATTCCTACCGAGGTTTCCCGTGTAACGTCAGTAATCCGCGAAGCGGGATTTGAGGCATATCTTGTTGGCGGGTGCGTCCGCGACATGATTATGGAAATCAAACCAAAAGATTGGGATATCACCACCGATGCAAAACCTGAACAAATTCAAGCGTTATTTCCCGAAACGTTCTACGAGAATGATTATGGTACCGTCGGTGTTGTTTCGCAAACAGAAGACGAAACACTCAAAGTAGTCGAAGTGACTCCATATCGCACAGAAGGAGCCTACAGTGACAAGCGCCGTCCTGATTCGGTGTCGTTTCACGCGAAACTTCCGGACGACCTCATGCGCCGCGACTTTACCGTCAACGCCATCGCATATGATGATTCTAAAGGACAACAGGGGAGGCAATCCAAAAAACAGCCCCCAATTTGAGAGAAATCGCCATGGAGCGTATCCGCGACGAGTTCTCAAAAATGGTCATGTCTACGAACCCTATGATCGGCGTTGTTATGTGTGAAAAGCTTGGCCTCCTCGACTATATCGCTCCTGACCTCAAGAGGGGAATCGGTGTCGAGCAAAATGGTGACCATATTTATGTCGTTTGGGAGCACAATTTGCGTGCGCTTCAACACTCTGCAGACCGCCAGTGGCCGCTCCACGTGCGACTTGCCGCGCTGTTTCATGACGTTTCCAAGCCCGAAACGCGTCGCTGGTCGGACGAGAAAAAAGATTGGACATTTTATGGCCACGATGTGGTGGGCGGCAGGGTAACAAAGAAAGCTCTTGAGCGTCTCAAGTACCCGAAAAAGATCGTCGAGGTTGTTTCTTTGCTTGTGAGATATCATCTTTTCTTCTCGGACATTGACAAAATAACGCTTTCGGCGGTGCGCCGTATCGTGCGAAACGTCGGCCCCGAGAACGTCTGGGATCTCATGAAAGTCCGCGCCTGCGACCGCATCGGCATGGGTCGCCCCAAGGAAACCCCGTACCGCCTCCGCAAGTACGAATCCATGATCGAAGAAGCGATGCGCGCGCCCGTGTCGGTGGGGATGCTCAAGATCGATGGCGCAAAAATTATGGAGGTTACCCATGAAACACCGGGGCCAAAGCTCGGCTTCATCCTCCACGCGCTTCTCGAAGAAGTTTTAGACACGCCAGAGAACAACACCGAGGAGTTTCTCGTGAAACGCACACTCGAGCTCGCAAAACTGCCGATTGATGAATTAAAGAAACTCGGTGAGGCAGGCAAGGAAAAGAAAGATGAGGCCGAAGAAGCCGAGCTCGCCGTCATCCGCAAACGCCACGGGGTGAAATAATTTTATGGACAGACAAATTTTTGAATCAAAGTACTGGGAAGTTAATCTTTCCGGGGATCAACTCTATTTAGGAAGAGCTTATATTGAGTGCAAAACAAAAAGGGGATCCTTGTCTGAGCTTACAAGTTATGAGTTTTCTGATTTACATGCAGTTATTAAAAAATATGAGTCCCTTCTCAAAAAAACCTTCGCTACAACACTGTTTAACTGGACATGCTTGATGAACCACGCCTATCGAGAAAAACCATACGCACCACAAGTCCATTTTCACGTTCGCCCTCGCTATGAAAAAGAGGTGACCGTAGGTGACCTAGTATTCAAAGACCCAAACTTCGGCGACCATTATCATTTGCAGGATTCCGTGTCCGATAGAGTTTCTGAAGAAACTTTTACTGAGATTTTAAGGACACTGAGGGACAACCTCTAAAATACTTAACATATCAACCAACAAATCGCTTCATATCTCTACGTATTTGCGGAATCGCTTTTAGGCGAGACACTACGATATCACAACCCAACGCTGTGGCAAGCAGTTCAAGTTCGTCGCGAAGAACTTTATCACGGACCACAATAGTTTCCGGCAGACGAAACTGTTTTTTAATCGCAGACGCAAAAGCAGACACACCTTTCTCTGTTTCATCCGAAGGGCTTACCAGTGTATCAATTATAAAATACGACTCTTGATGAACCACCATCGTGAGTGTGAGCCGGCTTTCGCCACCGCCCATTGCCTGAGAAAAAGGCTCTGGCCCCCAATCAATTTCCCAGCAACCGGAGCGTTGTGTTGATTCTTTTTTAAGTGTTCCAATTTCCTCCGGTGAAAGCAGCGCGTCATTTGCTTGGTCTCGAAAATCATGTGTATTTTGTTTCATATTTATCTTGGGATTATTTTTACCTGCCAAACCTTAATTCGTATTCTTTTAATACTTCGCGTGGATCATTAAAAACAACTTCGCCCAGATCAAACTCCTTCGGGTCAAATTCATCTGCGTTTTCAAGATAAAGCCAACTGAGAAGTTCCTTGCGTTCTGGATGTTTAGGATTTTTTAAAATACTCTGCATATCTTCATATCCTCCGACACCGCCACAGTCTTCGGGAGGACATGCGTTCTTTCCCGCAGCGCATCGTGGGTAATTTATACCTGTTCCATGAGATAATTCTTTTTCAAAAAGAACAGTGTGCACCCACCCATCCCCAAAATCATACTCGTATACGCACTGCTTAGTTATTTTGTCAAAATAATCAGCAATGAATTCTTTTCGTTCGTCGCGTTCCCCATAATCCGCGAAGCTCTCTTCTGGATTTGGGTACTGGATAACTATCGGGCGCAGGCCGTCTTTCTGCGTGATACGAAATCCGTGCAAGTGCGAATCAGTCCATCCCATGGCATCCTGAATAGCAACGTGTAAATCAAAAAATGTATACTCTGCGGGGACCTGAATTCGTCGCCATATTTTTGGCGTGCTGTAATTAAGAGTAATTTTAAACTGAAAAATTTTCTTTTTTGTGGTGTCTTTCATGAGATGATTATACCAAAAATTCGGATTCCTCGTCAGCCCACCATGCCTCCGCCAATATGGTCAATGCATGGATAGGAGGAAACCCCGAGAATCGTATCAAAAGGGGGTGTTTATCGTATCACAATGATACGATACTCAACGGAAACATTTCGCCGTCATACACAAAAGGCATGAAGTTAAATAAGTTTACATAGGCGAGGCCTATGTAGTAGGCCTATGTAATAGAGGAAACAAAAAAAGGAAGCTTTTGTGAGCTTCCTTGGTGAACTTTGTGTTCTTTTTGCGGTCATACCGCTTTTTGTTTTTGTGCGCCGATCCTTGGCGTAATCTTTCTTGTGCTTCCTGCGGAAGGCGCGGTGCGAATCGTTTGTTTTTCATTTCATGCCTCCTTTGAAAGATCGTAATGGAACTACCTTGTCATCGCCTGTCTTGGTCGTCACCATCATCTCCGCATCAACCGCGAGAATCGCAAAGATTGATGTGAGGAGAATCGCTACAAATGTAGCGATTCCGAGGAGGACGGCAAAAACCTTGTATGCCCCTGCCCACATCGCAAGACGCGCGATGAGCGCCGGTATTGTTGCTTCCGCAACAATGACAAACAAGACAGCGGGGATAAGCGCCAAAGAAAACTTTGTCTTTACATTCATGTCAATCTCCTTGTGATGTTTTAAGTTTCAGAAATGGTACGCCATACGCCGTTAAGTGAATATTTGTAACCGAGAATGGTCACAATCTGCCCGTTCGACAGATACCAGCTCGCCTCCTCGACTTCGATATCGTCACCTACACGCAAGCGGTAGTCCAGCGCATCATCAATGTCCAGATACGCGTTGCCGACATCCGTCCTAACGACCACCCAACTTCCATCGCTCGCAAAACCAACTATCTTGCCTTTCAAATTTGCAGTACGATCACTCATCGGAATCTCCTTTTGTTTATAAAGAACTTCATCTCTACAAAATTTCAAACCCCATGTTTAAAATCTTGATAAAGATGGCGAGCGATGTTTTGCTCGCCATGGCTTTTTTCTGTTTGCAGTGTGTGGTCACTGTTTACAGAATTACATTGCGGTACCCGCAACGCACAAAATAGTTTATATGACTATCATGTGTGGTCTGCCGCTAGTGTGCCTACCAGCGACTCGTTGCCTTCATTTATGGAATTCCTTATCCACTAGTGAAAACAGTAACCCGGAGCAACCATCACGGTTTTGCACTTGGGGGTTCCACATATCTTGCGCCCGCCCCCACGGTGAGCTCATCCTGACGGATGGCACTTCGCGCAATTTTCTTTCAAAGAACCGAATCTCTACAGAAACACAAACACGTTATGTTCCTGATAAAGATGGCGAGGAGGAGTGAAACACTCAACTCGCCACGACAAGGAGCGAAAATTCCGCTACTAAACTTGTCCAGCCATTATTACGCTTTGGCTTTAGCGAGGATTTCGAGCACATATCCTGAGTGGAGCTCCCAACTGCGGTCTCGCTCTGACTTATGTATTCGCCAGAATCCCCGCTTATGCCGTTGGATAACACCCGTATTTATTTCACGCAGGGGATTGCGTGGGAGTAGGCTCACGATTCACCAAAATGATAATCGTATCTCATTAGGGCTTTCGCCATAATGAGATCAGTATCGATATCATCTAGATCGTCAAGACAATCATCCCCAACCTCGTAAACAACGAGGTCCTTTATATCATCAATTCCGTATTCCCTGTAAGAATGCCGGTTATGATGTAGAAAGTTAACCAGGGAAGTCGCTTTGCCGAGTGAGTCGCAAACACGGGGGGCCATTTGGACGGGGCGGCTTTCGAAGCGCATACCGTCAGCGTAAATGGCACAGCCTCCCAACATCTCCACACCAACCACACAGAATTTGCTCATGTCAATCTCCTTTACCCACATACCGGGGGCGCGGTTGCGGATATCCGCGGTATCAATGTACTTAACTTCTCTGGTGATATCGTAGCAAACTCTTTACAAAATGTCAAGCAATGTGTCTAGTTTGTGACTGGTAGCATGCCGTAAAATAGCCGAAGTGCCTTGTATTTCAAGGTATTTCGGCTATTTTACCAAACATTTGTCAAAATTATTGACTATTATTAAAATGGGTGTATGCTATATGTATGGCAGACAATAAAGACCATTTACTTAAAACTCTTGAGACATTGGGTCTTAGCGAAAAGGAAGCAAAAATATATTTCGTGCTTCTCCAGCTTGGCCCATCAACCCCCTACAAAATGGCGAAACGAAGCGGTCTCAAGCGCCCGACTGCGTATGTTATAGCGAACGAGCTTGTTGAAAAAGGTTATGCCGTCAAAGCCCCTGGCGACAAACACACCTACATTGCCCGCCCACCTGAAGTGATCTACGAGGAGCGCGAGCAAAAATTGCTTGAAGCAAAAAAGAACCTCCCTGAACTCCAAGCGCTCAAGGGGGGTGTGGCGGACAAGCCGACCGTCCTGTATTTTGAAGGCAAGGAAGGACTCAAACAAGCGCTAATGTACCGCATAAAAGAACTGCGCGACACGGAGATAGTGGGATTTTATGCAGACCCGGACTTTGCGACGCAAGAAACCTATGCGGCATCGCTTGAATTCAACGAATATCGAATTGCGCACAACATCAAGGTACGTGGCTTACTCACCGAGGCGGAAACTTTGAAAGGATTCGAAAAATACATCAAGGATGCAACATTCACCCCGAAATTCATTCCGAAAGAACTTTATAGCTCAAATGCCTCATTTGAATTTTACCAAAATTTCGTAAAGATCATTTTCTTTGATACCTCCGTCGGCGTCATCATCGAATCTCCAACCGTAGCAAAAGCAATGAAACAAATCTTCGAGATGCTCTGGTCAAGACTAGGGGATGAGTATGACAAGAGTAAGGTGATCAAATAGTTTTTGGTTGAACCCGCTTGTATTCCTTGTTTCGCCAAATGAACCTGTACTTCTCGGTGTCGTTTTGTATTGCTTTTTTCTCCCATTTCGCCTTATATTCGCTTTCCTCTACATAACAATGCGCATATACTGACATCTTGCCATTCCTTACCTTAAAAAATATCTCAGAAAGTTTTCTATTCACAATGGCAAAAGCCCAGCCACTTGTTTCTGCTTCTTTTTCTTTTGTCTTTTTGTTCATGTTTACAAAAACATTTTATAAATTTCATGATCACCGACCGCCAAGAGTACTATCTCATTTTTGGACATGTACTCAAAAACGATACGATTTTTATAATCAACCGAGAAGCCATAGAATTTTTTCAGTCTCCCTTTTAATTTGTGTACTTCCAGTCGCTGGTGATTGTTGACGTCCTTAAACAGGTCTATCTTTTCAATTACCTCATCCTGTAAACCCGCTGGTAACTTCTTATAGAATCTCAAAAATCTAGGCGTGTAAGCAACTTTCATAATTAGATTCTTTTCGCAAGTTCGCGCAAATCCCCGCGCAATACTTTGCCATCTTTCACTTCTTGGGATGCCTCAAGCACAGCGCGCACTGCCTCATCTTCAGAAAAACGGGTGAGGGCACGACGAACAACATCAGCTTTGTTGGCTGCGTTGCCACTTTTTACTTGACTATTAATGAATTTCTCTAGTTCTGGTGACAATGGGACAGATAGTGTGGACATATGATTTATATTATTAGCGACGTAAAGCGAGAGAGCTGTAGAAGTAATCTTTTACAGCTCCGAGCCGAGGAGCTAATATAGTACTCTATATTACTGATATGATATTATCATACTAAATTATCATATCTTGTCAATCTTTTAATTCCAACGCAATCGGACAATGATCCGAGCCATAAAAGTCGGTAAGCATGGTGGCATGCTTCACACGGGGGAGGAGGTCGGGGCTCACGAAGAAGTAATCAATACGCCAGCCGACGTTGCGGTCGCGGGCGCTGGTCTTTATATCCCAATACGTATAAACATCCAGCGTATGTGGATGCAAGTGACGAAAAATATCCACATAACCGTGATAAATAAGTTCGTCAATCCATGCGCGTTCTTCAGGAAGGAACCCCGTGTTTTTCTTGTTTTCTTTTGGCCGTGCGAGATCGACTTCTTCATGCGCGGTATTCACATCGCCGCAGATAATAATCTTGTGATTTTTCTTGCGAAGTTTCTCGACGAATTTCAAAAAGTGATCATAAAAATCGAGTTTGTATTGCAAGCGCTCGGGTCCGCCGCCACCGTTGGGGAAGTAACAATTCAAAAGGACAAAGTCGGGATAGTAAAGGACAAGGAGGCGCCCTTCTTTATCAAATTCTTCCAGACCCATACCTTCTTCAACCTTTTCCGGCTTTATTTTCGAATAAACGGCAACCCCACTATAACCCTTGCGCATCTTTGAATGACTGAAATATGAGAAATACCCTGCGGGATTCCGCACCTCCTCCGGTAATTGATCCACTTCTACTTTTGTTTCCTGCAAACAAAAAATATCCGTGTTGGTCTTGAGCAGATCCGCAAAGTTTCCTTTTTTGTGAATCGCCCGCAAACCGTTCACGTTCCATGAAAGTAGTTTCATAAAGTCATTATAGCCGACAAACAACATTCGACGAAATCACGAAAATAAGGTACCATGAAAAAAGTTCGTACGATATTTCACCGCAAAAGGAGGTTTTTATGGACACACCCGAAGACACGCCAGCATCTCGCAAAGAACTATTGGAAAGGTTGAGAAAAATGGTACAAACGGTAGGCAAAATCATGCATCGTCTTCCATCAACGAACAGACTGATGGACAGAGTAACGTGGAGCGACGCCGAGCTTATCGCATATTTTGAAAAAATGAAAGGAAAGATGATGGATCTAAAATAAGGGAAAAAAGTGGCAAAGAATTAATACGGGACTACTCTATTTTTTGCCGTGAAACTTCTTATGAACATCACGCAACTGCTTATCGGTAATGTGGGTGTAAATCTGCGTCGTCGCAATGTTTGAATGCCCAAGCATCATTTGCACGGATCGGATGTCCGCACCATTTTGCAACAAATCGGTCGCGAACAAATGTCGAATGACATGCGGAGTAACCTTTTTTGAAATGCCGGCTTTGGTCGCATAGTATTTCACGATACGCTCAATGGAGCGAGGAGTGAGGCGAAGGGAGACGCCATGACCCTCGGACATTTTTGTTTCCACCCGCACAAAAAGCGCATCATCCATATCAGTACGCCTGGCAAAATATGCTTGTATTGCGGCACGCGCATGTTCAGAGAGAAATACCACGCGTACTTTTTCACCCTTGCCCCGCACGGAAAATTCGTCTTTTTCGATATCAAGATCGCGCGGAAGGGAGCAGAGTTCGGAAAGGCGGAGTCCGGTGGAAAAAAAGAGTTCGAGGATTGCCTTGTCGCGCAAACTTTTGAGATCGCTCCCATTTGGTGCCGCAAGCAGTCGCTCCAAGTCACTCGCCGAGATGAGGTCAAGGTCGCGTTCGGCAACTTTCGCGAGGTCGATGCGCTCGGGGGAGAGTGATTCGATGCCACGCTTGCGCAAATATTTGAGAAAACTTCGGAGCGCGATCAAATAATAGTTCTGTGTTTTTTTCTTGAGTGTTTCCGCGTGGCCGCCGCTTTTCACGCCGGAGGGTTGGCGATTGAGCCACAAACGAAACTCGCGCACCATGTCGTCGGTGATCGCGTGCGGGTCGGAAACCTTTGCAAACGCCAAAAATCGCGCAAGATACCGTTCGTAATTTTCTATCGTCTTCAGGCTTCGCCCTTTTTCGATTTCCAAATGTTCGAAAAATTGCCTCTTGAGCGTCTGCAGGTCAAGATTGTGCGACATATGATATACAATATCACAAAAACAACATCCCGTATCGGTCTAGTCTTCATAGTACTTCCAAAAATTTCTCATATGCGCTACACTTAATCTATGAGTTCAGACAAATTTATCCTCATCACGCATTCTAAAAATTCAGACGATGATGGAGGAGCCGATATCCACCAAGAAAACGACGTGGATTCTATGAAAACAATGAGCGATCATGGCGTTGTCTTGGAAAAAGGTTCGGGAGAAGCAATCAATCTAATCGAACCGAACGAAACCATGGCGGAAGAATCAATTGAGGTATTTAAACAAGAGCTTTTCGACCGCGGCGGTATCGAGATTATGCAGGGGGGGAGCGACAAAGACAGGCTCTTGTAATCCACTTTCTTTTTTTAGGGGGAAGTCCTTCTCAAAGGTCTTCCTAGTAGAAACGAGAATAGGGCTTGCATTATGTAACGTTCTATGCTATTATTTCTGGTAATGATAACAACGAAACAAAAGCAGAATATTATTAGGAAAGTCCGCGTACACGACACAGACACGGGTTCTCCTGAGGCCCAAGTAGCGATCCTCTCAAAGCGCATCGACGAGCTTGCGTCACATTTAAAGAAAAACCATAAAGACAACCATTCGCGCCGTGGATTGCTCCAAATGGTTGCGGATCGCCGCACCCATTTAAGCTACCTCAAGCGTAAAAACAGAGACCGTTACGATTCTCTCGTAAAAACTCTTGGTTTGAAATAATTTAACTCCCCAATGCCCCGCCTTGCGGGGCATTTAACATCTTACGCCGCTTTTTCGCGAATAAAGAAACATTTGATATACTAAAAGAAAAATAACAAAAAATATGGCAATTATAAAACAGAGGGAACAGCGTGTTGCAATGTTCATCGACACACAAAACCTTTATCATAGTGCAAAAAATCTCTACGGAGCAAAAGTTAACTTTGGTGCAGTGCTCAAAGAAGCCGTTGCAGACCGCCACCTCGTGCGCGCAATCGCATACGTCATCACCACAGAAAAAGAAGACGAGAAAAGCTTCTTTGAGGCACTCAACAACCTCGGTATTGAAACAAAGACAAAAGATCTTCAGATCTTCTTCGGTGGCGCCAAGAAAGCCGACTGGGACGTCGGGCTCGCGGTAGACGCCATCCGTCTTGCGTCAAAGGTTGACTCGGTGGTCATCGCTTCCGGCGACGGGGACTTCGTCCCACTCGTTGAATACTTGAAATTCATGGGTACACAAGTCGAAGTCATCACCTTTGGACGTTCGGCATCAGGCCGTTTGCGCGAGGCCGCTGACGACTTTATCGACATGTGCGACGATCTGCACAAATACCTTCTCGGCTCTCGCGGAGGAAACAGCGCAGGCGCACGTCGTCCTCGCAAACAAGTAAATCCTCCTCATCGCACAAAGCGCGAAGGACCTCCTGCGAAATAATCCATTGGTTGTATATAAAAATCCCCACGTAGTTCCTGGGGATTTTTATGATTTATCAGCTATGTACGTATAATATACCATAGTATATTATACGTACATAGCTGATAGAAACATTCCTGCATCCACCTTCAATCCTCTGTATAGTTTTCCCGGGCTAGACGTATCCACACCATTGTCGTGCGAAACTATCTCATACAGTGTATACTAAATCCAATGGAACCAATTATTCCTCGCCCCCCCCAACCACCGCAAAAAATACCAGTGCCCAAACCTCTGGGAGAAGCTCATCTCGTCCCGAAAGTCGCGCCCTCTTCGACGCTTCTCCGCATCCGCACCATGAAGAGCGACTCCGCAATCGCTATCAATCAACAAAATGAGTCGCTGGTGTCCATTGCCCTCGCCGCCGAAAAACAAAAAGCCGCTCGAGAACAAGCCAAGGCACAAGAGATGCTTGCGGAAAAAAAAGCGGGTACGCAAACAGCACACCCAACACACAAGCGCGGGCGCATCTTCATTGTTCTGGGAGTCGTTATCATTCTGGGGGTACTCGGTGGAGGTGGCGTGCTCTTGTGGCCAAAGATATCCACACTGACCTTTTCTTTTCCCAATTTTGGAAAACCGACTGATCAAAAGGAAACCCCTCTGCCATCCGATATCCCGACCAAACCCGCCCAACCGCTCGCGCCGTCACTTGCTCCTGCGCAATCAGAAAAACGTCTCGCGCTCGATATAAATAATCTCCAAGGAATTTTTTCAACGATTGCCACCGAACGCATTGCCGGTCTCACCGAAAAGGAGATTCGCAACATCTATTTCGTCGGGACAGGGTCTTCATCCGAAGGAAGCGAAGCCCCCGCGCCAATTTCCGCACGACAGCTATTCTCTACTTTGGGGATTTCTATTCCCAATATTCTCAGCAGGTCTCTTGAAACCTCCTTTATGACCGGCCTCGTGGGCGAGAGTGGAAACACTGCCACCCCTTTCGTGATACTAAAAGTCTCAAGCCGCGACAGCGCATTCGCAGGTATGCTTGAATGGGAGTCCGGTCTGCCGAATTTTTTTAATACGTTTTTTGGCACCACCATCCCTCACATAAGCACTGGAAAATCAGCTGTAGGAAAATTTCGTGACACCGTTGTTTGGAAACACGACACTCGTATTTTTGAGAATGGGGGAGGAACTATTGTGTACGCATTTGCAGACGCAAAAACCATTATCATCACTTCGAGCAAGAACGCCCTTGAAACATTACTTCCCTTGTTCCACAAAAATACCGACGGGAATCTACACTAAAAATAGTCAATTTCCCCTGTTGCGTTTGGCGTATGCCGTGATACACTGTCTTTATTATGGAAAATTTCATAGAATTCAAAAACTTATTACTTGCCGAAAAAACACGTCTCGAGGGGGAGCTCTCGGGTATCGCGCACAAAAATCCCGACATCAAGGGGGACTGGGAACCGTCCGCTCCTGATTTGAATATCGTGGTAGCAGACCCCGATGAAGTTGCCGACAGTATCGAGAAATTCGAAAACCAAGCGGCAATCGAAGTCGAGTTGGAAGCCGAGCTCATGAACGTCACTGCCGCTCTTACGCGTATCGAAGCCGGCACCTATGGAACTTGCACGATATGCAAAGCCCCCATCGAAGAAGCGCGTCTGCGGGCCAACCCTAGCGCCCGCACCTGTATCGCACACCGCGAAGAGTAAGCACGGCGCATTTTTCACTAACCCAAATGGTACAAATCAATACATCTATGTTACAATTTAGAGGCAATGAAACATCTGAACAATCGTTGTGCGGGGTTTACGCTGATTGAATTACTCGTGGTGATATCGATAATAAGTCTCCTTTCATCAATAGTTCTTTCATCGCTTAATTCGGCTCGGGCAAAAGCGCGCGACACCAAAAGGATCGCGGAGATCCAAGCAATCGTAACAGCTATTGCATTATATGAAAACGACCACGGGCAAGTTCCCGGAACAGATCTGGGGCCGAACCAAGTGGCCTCATCTCCTGTGTCTGACTCAGTAGGCGCACAAATCGGTATTGGAAATCCCATCGATGCGGCATTAGCACCCTATTTATCCGCCGTTCCCAAAGACCCAAAGCATGACGGAGTAACCTACTATTACGCATACGACCCCGCGCATTGCGTTAGTACCGATCCCTTAAAATGCGGTGGTACTGCGTGCACAAGCACAGACCAATGGGAGCCCGTTGTGTCAATTCATAAGTTAGAGGCCCCCTCCACCAACGCTCGCAAAGATACCTGTGCGGGAGGTCATCAAGACATCATAAATGCCGACTATAATCAAGTTGTATGAGAACTATCTTCAGAATATAAGGAAGCTGTAAAAACTCTGGATCCCCCATAAAAGACTGGCTATGATTTAGTAATTTCTTTCAATACCTTCGTACCGAAACCGTTTTCTTTAAGGTTTAAACGAGATCTTTTTTGAATACGTAAAATACTTCTCTGCTATGCAATTCTCAAAAATATACTCTGCACAAACACTGGGTCTGACCGCACATATCATCGATGTTGAAGTGGATCTCTCTCATGGGCTCCACTCTTTTTCGTTGGTAGGTCTCCCCAACAAAGCAGTCGAGGAAGCGCGCGACCGCGTCAGCGCCGCGATAAAGAACTCTGGTTTTACTTCGCCAAAACAGAAAAATCAAAAAGTGGTCATCTCGCTCGCTCCTGCGGAAATAAAAAAGGAAGGCTCTCATTACGATCTCGCCATCGCGCTTGCATATCTGGGCGCTTCAGAAGAAGTGGACTTTGACCCTGCAGGGAAACTTTTCTTGGGTGAATTATCCCTCGACGGAAAACTTCGTCCTATCCGCGGCACACTACTCTTTGCCGAGGCGGCATTGGCGTCCGGCTTTTCGGAGCTCTTTGTGCCACAAGAAAACGCCAATGAAGCGGCGCTCATTACCGGACTCACGGTCTACGGCGTGCAAACGTTAAACGACGTTATCAAACACCTCGATCAAGAAAAACCTCGCACTATTCCCGCACATGTGCGAGACAATACACAAAAAACAAATGAATCGCTTGACTCCAAGGTCGACCTTGCGCATATCAAAGGTCAAGAATTTGCGAAGCGCGCACTCGAAATAGCCGCCGCTGGCAAACACAACCTCGCCATGTGGGGACCGCCCGGCACGGGGAAAACAATGCTCGCGCAAGCTTTCCCACACCTCCTCCCCGAACTCTCCAAAAACGAGATGCTCGAGGTCACCGGCATTCATTCGGTTGCGGGAACCTTGCGTGAAGAAATTATCGCCTGCCCGCCCTTGCGCGCGCCCCATCATACCGCGTCATACCCATCTGTCATCGGTGGCGGAAGCATTCCAAAGCCGGGCGAAATCACTCTCGCACATCGCGGTGTGCTTTTCCTCGACGAATTTCCTGAATTTGACCGGAGGGTAATCGAGTCCCTTCGTGAACCACTCGAAGAAGGGCACATTCGTATTTCACGAAGCAAAGGGTATGAATCATTCCCCGCGCGATTCATCTTGCTCGCCGCAATGAACCCGTGCCCGTGTGGTAAATACGGAAGCGAGGAACGTTGTACCTGTATGCCCGGCACCCTTGCGTCCTATCAACGCAAACTCTCCGGTCCGATCATCGACCGTATAGACCTTTGGGTAAAGGTTGCACACATAAGTCCTGATAAACTTTCGAATATGCGTGCCGGCGAAACAACCCAAGCCGTCAACGCCCGTATCGCCCTTGCGCGGGACAGGCAACATGCGCGCTTTGTCGAGCACCCCCGTGCGATCACCACCAACAGTGAAATGCGGGCGAACGATCTTGAAACATTGGTTTCTCTGCCCCCAAAACTCCGCGCACTTTTTAATACTTCCGCGGAGCGCTTGAAGCTTTCCCCGCGTTCATATCACCGCGTCCTCAAAGTCGCGCGCACCATTGCAGACCTCGAGGGGAGCACACATGTCGCAGAACCACACCTCCTCGAAGCCCTTGCATACCGACCGACGGAATTGAGGTAGAGTCAGCTAGAATAGAGAATGTAGAATATGGAATTATAGAATGAAAATACGGGCGAGACCTTTGGTCTCGCCCGTATTTTTCTACATTCCATATTCAAAATTCTACATTCTGCCCCACCCCCCCCTAAAACGGATTCTTCGCTCCACGTACTTCAAAGTGGAGGTGCGAACCGGTCGATCTGCCCGTAGAGCCAACTTCGGCGATCGGTTGACCCTTTTCCACACGCACACCGGCATGCACATATACGGCACTTAGGTGCGCATAGAGGGTCTGTGTGCCATTTGGATGCTCGATGATAATGTTGTTGCCGTATCCCCCAAACCACGGATTTCCGTCACGGTAACGGCTCACAATTATCACACCTTCCGCCGCCGCGAGTACGGTCGATCCTTTTGGCGCGCCAAGGTCAACGCCGTTATATCCGTGAATTCCTTGTGTTTTGGCTACCATACCCGGCAAAGGATGGGTATAGTAACCAGCATACGACGGATACTTGGCAATCACGCGCACTTGAGAAGACTTCGGCACGCTCTTGGGTGACTCTGGGGCAATCTCTTCGCCACCCGGAATAATAATTGTGTCGCCGACCGCAAGCTTCCCTCTGGAGACAAGGTTGTTAAACGTGATAATTTCATCAACATCACCCTTGTATTTCTTGGCAATCCCCTGAATAGTATCGCCCTTCTTTACTGTGTATTGAATACCGTTTACGGGAAGGATGACGAGTGTCTGCCCAACACTAAGAGTGGCTTTACGGTCAAGATCATTTCCCCACACAATCGTGTTTACGCTCACGCCGAACATTTCGGCGATTTTAGAAAGCGTATCGTTAGAACGAACAACGTAGAGACTTATTTTCCCTTGATTCTCGTTCGACTCGATGTCAGCAATCGTGCCGGAAGGCCCCACGTCAGGAAGAAAGGCGCTGTCGTCCACAATCGTGATGTCGCCGCCACCCCTTCCCGAGATGGGATCAATGTTCGTTGCCGCCTCGAGAAACAAGATTGTTTGAGAATTTTGAGGTTCTGTTTTCTTGAACAAGTCGTCCAAAGAGATGTTTACTCCAAAAAACGAAAAAGCCCGCGCATCTGCTCTGGAAGGCGGGAAAACAACACCAATAGTCACAGACAAAACAAGCCCCCCCAGGACGAGAATCCTTGAAAAATTTGAGTATTTCGCCCGGCTCCTCAAGAAACGCTCACGCTCGGGGTTCTGAAAGTTGGTATAAATATGTCGAAATTTATTCTGCCGTACTGCCGTGTGCTTCCGTGACCGAAAATACCGTGTTTCTGGGGTGCTGAGGGCCAATCCCTACAGTTTTTTGAGTATAGCACAAAACCACTGTTTCGTGAACCCTTTTAGTGGGTGGGTGTGGATAACAAAATGCCGATAATTTTACCGAAAAAAATCAAAAAATTACACATATTCGTTGCATAAACGTGTGTGAGTGTGCGATAATAAAAGTTAATGAATGGAAACTTTGAAGGATTGCGGAGACCCGCACAAGCAATGCCGCAAAATACTGATGTCGTTCCACCGCGCCCACAGGAAAAACCATTGACAGAGGGGAAGCGTAGCGCTCTGCATAGTATACTCAAAGAGGGAAGCGTGCCTCTGTCGCAAGTCGAAACCACAATTCCGGAATTTTTTAAAAAGGCGCCTGAACCGTCGCCGCAACCAAAAACAAAACTCATCAAAGTCGAAAAGGCGGAGGAGGAAATAGTGTCCCGCCGTACGGAACTCGAAGAAGCAATCAGGATCGGAGCAATACAAGAGACGCAAGGCGTGAGACAAGAAATAAGCGAGCTTGAAAAAGAAGAGCTCTCTCTGGCGCAAGAACGCGCACGTATTTTGGCGACAGGCGACGACACCGAAACTGAAAACCCTCCCGTAGCATCCTCGCTCGGTGAAGCCGATGTTCCCGCTCCGCAAGAAGTCGAAGAAGAGGGTAAGGCAATTCGCTCATCGTATGAAACGGGACTCGAACGGTACGGACTCACCCCCGAAACCCAAAAGACTACCAAGGGAAACCCTCTTGTTTCCGCGTATGAAGCGGCAATCCGACGCATTGACGCAGAGAAGGCAAAAAAAAATGATCCGATGACAGAGCCACCTACTGAGGCTCCTCATCCCGATAAAACTCCCGAGCTACCAAAAATAATCGCCGTAAAAAACGAAGACGCCACGAGCTCAGCAGAAGGGATGGGGGAGCTGACCAAAGAGGAAGAAAAAACGCTGGAAGGGATAGAGCGAACCATCAATGGACTAGAGGACAAAATTGCGGTGGAAAATGAACTGTCGCCCGCAGATCAAGCAGAGGTCACAAAAATTGTTGAACAAACAGAAAAAGAAGCACACGAGGTCGCAAACAATTTTGGTTCTGGAAAACCCGAGGAGACACTGAAACAGGCGCAAGAAAATGTGATGAAGCTGGAGAGGGAATTGGAGCAAGCAGAGAATACTACCGACAACATAGCAGAAAAGATTGAGGAAAACGAGGAAATCATCAAGATGCTCCAAAAGCAGGTTAATGTGCGCGCAGAAAAATCGGGGTTTATTGGTGCTATCCGCGCCACGGGGGAATGGTGGGGAAAACGATCGCGCGGGGAAAAAATCAGTTTCTCTATTGGTCTTCTCCTTGCCGGCGGATTAGGAGTCTTAGCGGGTTCCGCGCTTGTTGCGGGCGCCGCCTCAACAGGCGCCCTGATCTCCCGATTTTTAGGAGGGTCAGCCTTTTTTGTCGCACTTGAAGCGAGGTATGCGAAAAAAGCGGAAAAAGAAGGGCGAGAAAGAACGATGCAACAATTTGACAGGGATACCCTCAAGGCACTTTTGGGCGCGGCTCTTTTCACCGGCGCACTTTCCGGGATAGCTTCACACGCCCCCGATCTCATCGAGGGTGCAAAAGACACTGTAACAGGGTTCTTTGACGGCGCGGACGGCACACCACCCGCACCCACAACATCCACGTCATACTTAGAAACCGCGCAACAAGGGGATTCTTTGTGGAGTTTGTCCGAGCGCCAACTTCAAGAAACGTACGGCGACAAATTCACTTCCTTATCTCCCGAACAAAAAACGCATCTTATCGACGTCATAAAAGACAACGTGGCGGAAATGCGGCCAAACGTTGACCCGAACACGCTCGCAATCGGCGAAACGATCAGCTTTGACAAAGAATACATGGATTCACAGCTTGAAAAAGCCGCGCACCTGCCGGCAAGCATGGAAAATTTTGCTACGGCAGAAACGTACGGCGGTGCCGATAATCCAACTGGCACCGTCAATCCTTTCCCAGAAGTACCACTTGCGCCTGAACCCGTGGTCGAGCTGGCAACGCCCCCCATAGACCCATCTCTCGCCAACCCAGAGATTTTTGGACAAGCAGACGAGATAATGAAGAGCGACATGAACAAACTATTTGGCACGGAAGGGATTTTTGGCATCGGCGCACAAAACGGCATGGATGCGATCAGTTGGAAGGATCCTGATGTCGGCTTTTCAGGAAAAACCGTGGGGGAGATTATGACCCCTAACCCATCGACAAATCCGTTCAGCGGAGTGCTTGATACCGATAGCAATATGAGAAAATTTGGCATGGAGTCACCTGAAGATCTTCGCGCCATGCAAGGATATCTTGAAGAAACCATGAACAGAACCGGCGTACCCCTTGCATCCAACGAAAATGTGCAGGATTATATACGCCGTGCCGCCGCCACACTAATCTCAAAAAATCCCTTGGGGCAATACACCGTTTAGCTTATCACCCATAATTCATTTACCATGAACAACGAACAAGAAATTCGCAATATTTTAATCAAAGAACTCGGTCTCGCCGATCTCCCCGAAGAAGCGCAGAATGAAATCGTCACAAAAATAGGTGGGATCATTTTGCAATCAGTGACCCTTGGTATTCTTGAGAAACTCCCTCAGGACGCGCGCGAAGAATTCGAGGTACTCAGCAAAGAAGGCGACAATGAGCGCATTCAGGAATTCCTCGAACTCAATGTACCGCACCTCTACGACATCATGCAGGAAGAGACCGCGCGTGTTGTCGAATCCTTCCGCGCCGCGCAAAATAAAGATATCAAAAGCGAATAGAAATTTTTAACACTATCTACCTATACGATACTATCGTACCGTATAGGTAGATAGTGTGTGAGTGGCTCCCCATGATGGTTCTGTACAGTAATATCTTTTCAAATTCCCCAGTTTGGTACTATAGTACCAAACTGGGGAATTTGAAACAAAGATATTAAGCGGTGAGCTTGTTTTGTGCTACAGTGTCCCCATGGAACACTTGAAACATTTAAATGCCATGCAACGCGAAGCGGCGCTCCACAAAGACGGCCCGCTCCTCATCATCGCGGGCGCCGGCACGGGAAAAACGAGCACCCTCACGCACCGCATCCTCCATCTCATCAAAGAAGGCGTCACGCCGAGCGAAATTCTCGCTATCACCTTTACCAACAAAGCCGCTCGTGAGATGCAGGAACGCGTTGATGTGCTCCTTGAGCAACACGGATTCGGGGCGGGGCTTCGTCACGGCCTGCCTGCCACGCGCGGGTTTCCGGCAGAGGCAGGAGATGCGCGCCCGTTCATCGGAACATTTCATTCGCTCGGCGTACACGTCCTTCGTGCGCATGCGCAGGTGTTCGGGCTTACCAAACATTTCACCATCCTCGACAAATCTGACGCGCTCTCGCTCATCAAAGAAGCGGTAAAGGCAGAGGGGTTGGACTCAAAACAATTCTCGCCGGACCGCATTGCGCATGTCATCTCGGGACAAAAAGGGAATCTTGTCACCCTCGAAACATACCGCGCAGATGCCGGCAATGCGTATTTCCCCCTGATCGTTTCATCGGTGTGGGAACGCTACGAGAAACTCCTCAAGCGAGAAGGAGGGCTTGATTTTGACGACCTTATCCTCAAAACCGTTATCTTACTTCGGGATAATGAGGATATCCGGAACGCGTATCTCAAGCGCTGGAAATACATTCACATCGATGAATACCAAGACACGAACGGCGTGCAGTACGAACTCGCGCGACTCCTCGCTGGTGATAACCGCAACATCTGCGCAGTCGGCGACGGTGATCAAAACATTTACAGCTGGCGCGGTGCGAATATAAAGAATATTCTCAACTTCGAAGAAGACTATCCGAACGCGCGCACAATCCTCCTCGAGGAAAACTATCGCTCCACGCAAACGATCCTCGCCGCGGCAAATGACATCATCACGAAAAACACCGTCCGCAAAGACAAAAATTTATTTACCAAAAACGCCAAGGGTGAAAAAATAAGCATTATAGAATCCTACGACGAGGGTGCCGAAGCGCGCGCGGTCGGAGAAAAGGTCAAGGGAATCATCGCGGGAGGGGAGAGCCCGCAATCCATCGCGGTACTCTATCGCGCGAACTTCCAATCGCGCGCGCTCGAAGAAGCCTTCCTCATGATGGGGATACCGTACCAAGTCCTCGGCGTACGATTCTTTGAACGCAAAGAGGTCAAGGACATTTTGTCCTTTATCCGTGCGGGGCTGAATCCCGAAAGCCTGTCGGATATCAAGCGCGTCATCGACGTGCCGCCGCGCGGCATCGGCAAAGCGACGCTTGCAAAGATGTTTGCAAATGATGTGGCGAGCCTCGCGCCCGGCGCACAAAAACGCGTACAAGATTTCAAAAAACTTCTCGAAAGTATCCGCGAGACTGCGCTCAGTGAGAAAACTTCCAAGCTCATCAAATTTGTTTCCGAAAAAACCGGCATCGAAGCGTCGCTCAAAACAGGAACCGACGAAGACAATGACCGCCTTGAAAATATCCACGAGCTCGTCACCCTCGCCACCAAATACGACATTCTCGCGCCCGAAGAAGCGATAGAGAAACTTCTCGCCGATGCCGCGCTTGCGAGCGACCAAGATTCGCTGATAAAAAACGAAAGCGCAGTGAAGCTCATGACCGTCCATGCCGCAAAAGGCCTTGAATTTCCTTATGTTTTTGTCACGGGCCTTGAGCAAGACCTCTTTCCGCATCGCCGAATGAGCGAAGCGCGCGTATCAAAAGAAGACCAAGAAGAAGAGCGGCGATTGTTCTACGTCGCCGTCACGCGCGCCAAGAAAAAACTTTTTCTTTCGTACGCATCCGTCCGCACAATCTACGGCCAACGGCAAGTGAATGCGCCATCGGAATTCCTCTCCGACATCGACGATGCGCACCTCGAACACGAGACTGCCGACAGCGATCACGAACCGGTCATTCGTATTGAGTGGTAATATGTAGTTATAAAAATTTTTAACACCATGCTCCGCGCGAAAAAAACTCTCGGACAAAATTTTCTAAATTCAAAATCAATAGCGCGCGACATCGTCCGCGCGGGGGAGCTTGCCGTCAAGGACACCGTGCTCGAGATCGGGCCGGGGAAGGGGTTCCTCACCGCAGAGCTTCTCGCCTCAGGAGCACACGTCATTGCGGTTGAAAAGGACATGCGACTCATTCCATTCCTTGCAGAAAAATTTGCCGCCGAGATACGCGCGGGGTGTTTCACGCTTATCGAAGGCGATATTTTGGAGATATTTGAAACGCTTGACCTTCCTTTACCGCCTTCATACAAACTCATTGCGAACATTCCCTACTACATCACCGGACAAATCTTAAGGACATTTCTCGAAGCGAAACATCGCCCCGAGCGCATCATTCTCATGGTGCAAAAAGAAATCGCCGATCGCATCATTGCACGTGACCACAAAGAAAGCATCCTGTCCCTCTCGGTAAAAGCGTACGGAACGCCTCATCTCATAAAAAAAGTCCCCGCGCGCTACTTCACTCCGAAACCAAAAGTAGATTCGGCGGTTCTCGCCATCAAAGAAATTTCCGGCAGAAATTTTGAAGACAAAAAAACCGAGCAAAAATTTTTCAGCCTCATCAAAGCGGGCTTTGCCCATAAACGCAAGAAACTTTCCGGAAACCTAAAAGAATTGCTCGGAAAAGAAGTGCTAAATATCCTTCACGCTACAAACATTTCCCCCGACGCCCGCGCCGAAGACGTGCCTTTTGATAAATGGTTCCTCTTGTCCAAAGCAATGCGTCTTATTGGTGACTAATGTCTTTCCTTGCTACATTACGGCCGTCCCATAGTAAATAGCGATATCTGTGGTAGGAATAGGCACCATGAATGGGGGGAAGCCGAGAGGGCAAAAGAGGATAGGGTCAGCAACCGATTTTCCAAGCACGGCAACGCCGGGGGTATAGATATTATGCGAAAGATAAGGATTTGCGGCCTGCACCGCCCAGTTGAACAAAACTTGCCCTCCACATGTCCCGGCAATAGTGTGAACGGTACCCAAGTTGCAGGTCACATAGAACGCAACCCTGCCACCAAAATGAGTCAGGCCGCAACCGGACGCTTCTGCTTTATTGATGACCGAGAAGAACGCGGGTTCTTTTTCTTGCGCTTTCGCAATACTCTTCCCATATAACCCAACGTGTGTTGCTGCATATGCTTTAAATTCTTTCAGCAGATCGTCCATTTCCAAAGAACTTAGGGTTGCGCTTCCGAAACGTTCTGCAATGAGTCCGTGATATTGAAACCAGCTCGCTATTTCTTGGTTTGCATCAAACGCCGAGAAGGTGGTAGGTACTTTTTTTAACTCAGCAACCATTCTTTTATCTAGATTCGCCCACGCCATAAACGATGCTTTCAGTTCTTTGGAAGTATCTCCTCTCTTTGCCTCATCTATCAGCTCTTCGAGCAGTAATACCCTCTCCTTTTTCTCTCCATTTTCGTTCGCAACTTCAATTTTTTTCTTCATCATGCCGAGGTCTTCTTGGGAAAACGTGACTTCAGATGTAATCTGGGCATAGGTACGATAGTATTCTCCAAGAGTCGCAAGACCACTTGGTGTTATATTAAAATATTTTTTTTCTATGCGCGAGAAAGTATCGGGTTTTTTAACACTATTAAAATCAACAAAAAGACTTGTGGTTGCCCTTTGTGCTCCCATGGAAACTACTTCTTGGAGAGCAGTGGGTTCGCCGAGCTTTTGAAACAACGCCGAGACTTTCGCTTGGGTTCTTTTTCCAAAAAATCCTGTCCCGGCATGAAGTCCGACCGGAATAAGCACATCCTCCCGATATTTCTCCTGAAATTTTGTAAGGGCGCGCTTTGTGGCAAGACCAAAATAGGCAGTTTCGTTCCCCGGTGACCCAAAACCCGACTTCGCAACCAGTGTTTCCGGATCTGTATTGAGCACAACCTGCAATGACCGCACATCCTCTCCTGACATTCCTATCGAAAGATCCCGCGGGAACCCTGTCGTTGCACCAAAAAGTTGTATTGGTATTATCGCAAAAAGCAGGAGTGCGATGCGAAATTTCATATAAAAAAAGTATAGCACAAAAAACATGTTTGTTATCCACAGAATTTTCCTTATCCCCTTGTATCATTCTCCTTTGTATCTGGTATAATTAAATAGGTAAGGATAGGTGGCAACACCCATTGCTTTCAAGTAATCGTCACATGCTCCGGCCTTCTAAAAAAATTATCTCCATTGCTCTTGCAACACTTGCAGGCGCAGGAATTGTTCTTTTCGCTATGAGCAATAGCCGGTTTTTTAGTGACGCAGATGCGCAAGCAATCGCACAAAGTATTTCAAAAAGTACCCCTGACCAAAATCCAGTAAAGCATTACACGCGGGAGGATATCGTGATCGTTCCAACGACAACAGAATCATTTGCCGCGTACCAAAAGGAACTAAGTACGACACTCAACACCTTTGCTCAAAAAAACACAGGGAACGAACTTCTTATTGTGACTCAAGCCCTCGATGCAAAGGATTCGCAAAAACTTATCCCCCTCGGTCCTATGATTGAAAGTTACAAAAAACTTATTGACGGTCTCCTTCACATTAAAACCCCTGAAATAATGGCGGATGTCCATCTTCTCATGATCACAGGGTATGCAATGGTCATTTCCGGTGTCGAAGACATGCAACAAGCATTTGTAGACCCGGCGAGAGGAATTGCCGGGATTACCAAATACCAAGCAGGGGCAAATGTCCTTATTCAAGTCAACACGATTTTCTCAAAAATGTAACGCCTTTTTATGCCTACGAAACTTCTCAAAAATCTACCTCGCTCAACTGAACATAAAAAAGGAATCTTTCTATTCAAAAAATTTTTCCTTTCCCTTGCTACCATCGCTACCGTGGGATCTTCTCTTTTAAACCCAGTGCAAGCAGCCTCCCTTAGCGCCGCAATGGCGGAACTGTCCGTGGCAGTGACAACAGCAGAGTTAATATTAAAAAGTCCAAGCGGAGAAGGATTTGACGTGTCGGCGGCATCAGCCACGCAAACAACCCTTGCGGCAAAATACGATGCGGCGAACCTTACTGCACAAGTAGAGCTAAAAAATGCACAAGATCCGGTCAATGCGGCAAAAGCTCAATTGGCTCTGATACAACAACGCCCAACAGACACGCAAGAAAAAAAGGTAACCGTGTACCTTGATATTGCAGCAACACAGTTACAAATCGCTCAATTGCAATTAACCGTAGCGCAAGTACAAACAACACTCATTACGATAGCTCAAGCAAAATTAACCCTCGCACAACTGGGGCGAGCGATAGCGGTAGCAAACAGCAACGTTGCAACAATAGATGCGGCAAATATAGCAGTGCTCTCCGCACAAGGTGCCGTATCGCTCGCTACATCACTTGCACAATCGGCGGCAAGCGAAGTAAAAACGGCGGCAGAAGTAGCTCGCGTGTCAGCAGAAAGAGCCGCCACAGAAGCCGACACATGGGTGTTGCAAGCTCAAGATGCATTCAATATGGCAAAAGCAACATTGCTTGCAACAAATTCGTCTAACATTTTTGCATGGGGACAAGCAGAAAACGCAAGGGATGTAGCAGACGCCACCCTTCAAAGAGCTCTAGCCGCACAAACGCGCGCAGGAATATTAAAAACGGATACGGGAACAATTTTTACTATCGCAGATTCTCAAATAGCCGCAACAGCATTGGTGATAAAAGCGGCAAATGACCAACTGCAGGCGGAGTCGGCTTCGGCTTCCGCTTCTGCGGCAAAAGCGGGGGCTACGTCAGGGGCGGCTACGTCAGGGGCTGGAGCGGGACCCGGATCGGCACTCGGGGGAAGCGGGGGGGCGGGTAAATTTATTGCCGGCGCCATAACTCCTTGCGCGGCAGTTGCAGTTGCTTCAGTAGTTGGTCCTTGGGCGGTAGGGGCACTCACTACAACCCTTGCAACAGCGAGTGCAGTATTTACCGTACCCACGACAAATCCAGTAGAGGCACTTCCTACAGGAATATCCGGGGCTACACAACAATTCAAAGATTTCGGAGATTGTCTTATTTATACCATGGGGCAACTCATGTTAAACAACCTGACCGAAAGTACCGTCAATTGGATCAAGGGAGGATTTAACGGGAGCCCATCGTTCGCCACAAACATAAACGTTCTCCTTGATGGTTCCAATGATATCGTAGGAGGTGATTTTGTACGGCAGTTACGCGGAGTTGCTGTTTGCGACTTCACCCCTTCTTTCAAAATGGATCTCACCAACGATCTCGAACTTTCCGCAAAGAGCACCCGCAATATGTTCAAAGATAAAGTCAAGTGTCCTTTTGGGGACGACCCGCTTTTCTCGTACCCGGCAAGTAGCTTCTATGAAGATTTTAGTTACGGAGGTTGGCGTGCATTTGAAACAGCGATGGATGATGCCGGAAATCCTTTTGGGGTCACGATTACGGCAAGCAGGGAATTGAACAGCCGCCAACAAAAAGCGGCAGATACAAAAAAACAACAGCTAAGCTGGTCGGGTGGCTTCGCAGATCTGCACAAAACAGATAATCCGGCGCTATGCGCCTATCCGGCAGATCTTCGTCTTATTATGACGGCAAACACCCCGACGATCATCACCGACCCTAATAATCCAAACTACCTTGGTGCCGAAAATGTTATCTTCTACCAAAAAACATACTGTCCGGTAACCACCCCCGGAAAGATCGTGCAGGAGCAACTGACGCAAACCCTTGGTACCGATATGAATCGAATAGGACTTGCCGACAGCTTAGATAAAATCATCCAAACACTCATCACCACACTCGTGCAAGACGCAGTAAAAGGGGTCTATGATTAGTATCTTATTTTTATGAAAATCAATCTTAAAAAAAGTACCCTAATAGCAATCCTCGCCGGAACCATACTTTTCTTTGGTATGACGATGACGGCGTCAGCGGATGCCACAACAGATGCCACTACCGCAAGTTCTCTCATTGCCCAGCTTTCTTGTAAGGAGGATTGGGTTACCTGTCTGGCGAATGTTCCCATGCTTATTCCGATGTATCTCGCTTATGCTGTTTTTTCGGTTGCATCCATGCTTCTTACCGGAGCGGCGTATATCTTTGACGCAGTGCTTGCCTTAAGCATCGACAAAGTTTTTCTTAACCAAAAGTTTATCACCACAATATGGGGGATCATACTTAGCTTCACCAATATGGTCTTTATCTTCATTCTCCTCTACACAGGGATACAGACGATCCTTGGTCTTGGGAATTGGCAAAAAACCGTAATTAAAGTCGTCATTATCGCGCTCCTCATAAACTTCAGTCTCTTTTTCACCAAAGTCGTCATCGACGCGGGGAATGTTCTCGCGGTGGGAATGTACAGTGCAATGGGAAGCCCGTCCACAACTCCGCATACGAAAGGCGGCATACCGGAACGCAATCTCTCTTACTCCATTGCAACATATTTCCAACCGCAAACATTTATGAAAATAACCGCGGATACAAAATTATCCGCAATGGAAATAACCGTTCTGTTTGTTATAGGAACCCTAGTCAACATCTTTGCGGCATTGGCATTTTTCCAGGTTGCGGTTGTTTTCATTGGACGTATTATTGGGTTTTGGTTTCTTATGATCATTTCCCCGTTTGCCTTTATCTCGATAACGTTCCCCCAAGGGAACCAGTTCCAAAAATGGCTCAAGAACCTCCTTGGTCTTTCCTTTGTAGCACCAGTCTTCCTTTTCTTTCTATATATCATCATAAAGATTCTGGGGGAAGGAGGACTTTTAAATTCTTTCTTGAGGCCGAATACTGCAACCGTCGGCACCTTCACCTTTGACACAATCTTTATTCCCACGATTACCGTCATTTTCGTATATCTAGCATTGAATAAGGCGATTGGTCTCGCGAAAAGCATGTCGGGGTCTTTTGGTGAGCTGGGTGAAAAAATTGTCGGTGCGGTTGGCGGGTTTACGGCGCTTACGGGAGCTAAGCTTGCACAAAAAACTGTAGGGGGACTAGCTTATAAGGCATCGCAATCTGAGACATTCAAAAGAATGGCGTCGTCAAATAGTATCGGGAGGGTAGCTTATAATCTCAATGAAAAAGTTGCGGGGGGGAATTGGGACATTCGCAACACTCGCGCCGGAGGGAATCTTGGTTTAGGGAAAGGAACAGAAAGTAATTATGCAAAAACTGTTTCTGATGCCAAAGCAAAAGACATAGCATTTGGGAAAAAGGTTACGGTTGACGAAAACGGGAAGCCTCTTATCGTAAAAGATGCGAGTGGAAATGATATTACTGCGGCACAAGCATACCAAACGCAGCTCGAAAAAGGTTATCTATCCCGTACGGGAACCGGTGGTAATGTTGGAGCAAAAGAAGCAGCAAAGGTAGTGGGCAAAGGAGAAAAAAATCGCGAAAAACTTGACGCAGAAAAGAAGGCAATTATTGCTAAATTTAGGGTAGACCTCGGAATCCCTGGGGATACCAGGGATATTGATGACCCTACAATAACCGCACTGGCAGAAACAAGGAGAGATACCCTTGAGACATTAGAGGCAGATGCGGAGTCCAATATGGCAGCAGCAACAGCAGGAACCCCAGCTCATAAAGCGGCCATTGTCGCAAAGAAGAGGGCAACACGAAACCTTAATGAATTTACGGAGGCACGATCAAAGGTAAAGCAAATAAATAAGGATCTTAAAGAAGCTACCGCTTAATTTATGGACTACACCGAAGAACAAATATCGCTCGCGTTTGATAAACTTCCTCGAAGCACCCAGGATATCCTTTTTACTCCTGAAATTGAACAAGCTGTTCAATCTGTTCTTGCCTCGCAACAACTACCTCCCGAGGGAAAAGAATTTCTTAACGCCCTCACGAACATGGCTCTCTTGAAAATAGCTGACGAGGAAGAATTTTCAAAAAAACTAATGGATCAAATGAAAATTGACGACGCTACCGCAAAAAAAATAACATCTGCAGTATTCTCAGAAATCATTACTCCTACCCGTATGGAAGAAAAAAGAGAGGCGGAATCTTTAGAGTCAAGTCTTGAGGAAAACGATGGGGAGAAACCTTCTCCGTCTGCCACAGAGAACGCTACTCCACCAACCGCTCCCCCAAGCGAAACCCCTAAACCTAAACCATCCCCCGAAGAAGGTTTACCTGCCGTGCCGTCGGCAGAGGAAGGCCTGCCGCCATTTGGGATGAAAATTCCTTCGGTGCCGATACCGCCCCGCCCGCCCGTAATACGCCCTATCGAAACTCCCCAAATAGCGGTTCCTTTGCCGCCCTCGCCACCGCCCCAAACCACGACACCGCAAACCCCCGTAGTACCTCCTGCCCCCGCAGAGCTTCACCCCTTTGAACAACAAATGAAAAAGGTTTTAACGAGCACCCCCACTCCCGCACCCCAAGAAATCCCCACCACCCCGCGCTACGGAGTTCCGGAAACACCCGTAGCGCCCCCAGTTCCAAGCCCTGCTCCCGCTCCGACAGCCCCCACCCCTCCAGGCCACGACCCCTACCGCGAAGCGGTGGAATGATACTTAGTCTCGGAGTACGAACCATATTGAATTATGGTTCGTACGAGACGAAGTTTTATAGCCAGAAATAAGGGTTTCAGGGAAGGGGGAAGATAGTGGATGGGTTCTTAAGAAGATATGAGAATAGAAAAATTTGAGGATATCAACGCTTGGCAAAGAGCCAGGACCTTAACCTTTTCTATTTATAAGATATTGGGCAGCAACAAGGACTATGGTTTCAAAGACCAAATACAACGAGCATCGGTCTCAGTAATGAACAACATCGCCGAGGGTTTTGAAAGGAGGGGCGATAAAGAATTCAAACATTTTCTTTCCATCGCAAAAGGTTCGTGCGGAGAAGTGCGGTCGATGCTATACTTGGGGTGTGAATTAAAGTACATCACGAAGCAAGAGTTCGAAGAACTTTACACACTGACGATAGAAACATCAAAAATGATTGCGGGGTTCATGAAAGTCTTGTGACTTTTGACTTTGAGACTTTTAACTTTTAGACTTACTATATGCAATTCCACATCCCCCAGTACATCGATATTGAGGACAAACTTTTTGGGCCGCTTACATTCAAACAAGCACTGTATGTGGTAGGGGGAGCAGGCGGTGCGTTTCTCATATACAAAGTCATTCCGATTCTTTTTATCGCCGCACCACTTATCCTCGCATGGGCTGTTCTCGCGTGGGCACTCGCATTTTATCCGAAAGAAAAGCTCGGCAAGCCTTTTATTGAAATCCTAGAAGCCGGATTCGGATACGCCTTTGGCACCAAGCTCTATACATGGAAAAAAACAAAAAAAGATGCAGCGCTTGGCGCGGAAGAAGAATTTATTGGGGCACAAGCACCGAGCGTACCCTCACTTTCCGGTGGCAAACTCGCCTCCGTGTCATTCAACCTTGAGGTGCGAAAACAAAACGCGATAGAAAATTCATCTGAAAAAAAATAACCGTATGACAGTAAAATCAAAAGCAGCGCAAGAATTTATCCCCATCAAGGAAATCCGTGATGGCGTGGTCATCATGAAAGACGGCACTTTGCGCCGGCTCCTCATGGCATCATCGATTAACTTTGCGCTCAAATCCGCGGATGAACAAGCGTCCGTCCTCATGCAATTTCAAAGCTTCTTGAACTCTCTCGAATTTTCAACACAAATCTTTATTCAATCCCGCCGTCTCGACATCCGCCCCTACCTTCTCCTTCTCGAAGAACGCCTGCGCTTAGAAACCAACGAACTTTTAAAAATTCAAATCAAAGAATACATAAACTTTGTGGGAACGGTCACGCACTCGACCAATATCATGAGCAAGCTCTTCCTCATCGTGGTGCCGTATTCTCCGCCATCCTCGGTGACCGCATCAACAAAAAAAGGGGGGATGGGCGGCCTTTTTGCAAAAAAAGACACTAGTGGCGCAAAACCCGAGCTTTCCAAGAGCGCCACCGAAGCATTTGAAGAAGCGCGCTCACAGCTTGAACAGCGCGCGGGAGTCATCACGCAGGGTTTGGCACGCACGGGTGTTCGCATCGTGCCGCTGGGGACCGAGGAGCTTACCGAGCTCTACTACCGATTATTCAACCCCGGCGAGGTCGAGAAGCAATCGGTAAATGTAGGGAAGTGACATAATTTTTAAATTATCATGTTTGATTTTTTCACAAAAAAAGAAGCGTCCCCCCAAGACAAGAATTCGATTCCGGTGCTTCCGCAGGAACTCTATAGTGATACGGGACTTGACCTAGGGGACATCATCGCGCCTTCGGCAATCAAGATCAATCCCAAGGATATTAACTTGGGGGAAAAGATTGTGCGTACCTTTTTTGTAACCTCCTATCCAAACGCCGTGAACGACAACTGGCTTTCTCCGCTCATCAACCTTGACCGCGTTTTTGACATTTCCATCTATATCCATCCGGTCGACACGGCGGGGATTATGAAAAAATTTGAGCGGAAAGTCGCCGAGGTGCAGAGCCAGATTTCCGTACGCGAACAAAAAGGATACGTGCGCGACCCGATGCTCGAGACGGCCTATCAAGACCTTGAGACATTGCGTGACCGCCTCCAACAAGCACAGGAAAAAATGTTCGATGTAGGGCTCTATGTATCGCTTTACGCCGACACCGAAGAAGACCTCCTCCACGCCGAAGCCGAAGTCAAATCTATGCTCGAATCACGCCTCATTTACCTACGCCCCGCGCTCTTCCAACAAGAAGACGCGTTCAAAAGCGTACTTCCCGTCAATGACGACAAAATAGCTGTCACAAGAAAGATTAATTCCGAACCACTCTCCAGCTTCTTCCCCTTCGTATCATTCGACCTTACATCGGACCATGGAATCCTCTACGGCATCAACCGTCACAATTCATCCCTTGTGCTCTTTGACCGTTTTTCGCTTGAAAACTACAACTCCATCACGTTTGCAAAATCAGGATCCGGAAAATCCTACGCTACTAAACTCGAAATCCTGCGAAGCCTCATGTTTGATGTCGATGTCATTGTCATCGACCCCGAGCGAGAATACGAATCCATGGCAGAAGCAGTAGGGGGGCGGTATTTCAATATTTCTTTGAGTTCCGACCACCATATTAACCCCTTTGACCTCCCGATACCGAGAGAGGGCGAATCTCCCGCGGATGTCTTGCGCTCCAATATCATTTCGCTTGTGGGTCTCTTCCGCTTGATGTTGGGCGGGCTTACCCCCGAAGAGGACGCTATTGTCGACCGCGCTATTGCGGAAACATACGCGCTCAAGGATATCACTCCCGAGTCTGATTTTTCCACCGCAGAGCCGCCGCTCCTCTCGGACTTTGAAATGGTGCTTGCGGGCATGAGCGGATCGGAAAGCATCGTTCAAAAACTCTCCAAATATACCCGCGGGTCATGGTCGGGATTCTTGAATCAGCCATCCAATGTCGACATTAATCGCAAATTCATCGTCTTTTCGGTACGCGACATGGAAGACGACCTAAAACCCGTCGCCATGTACATAGTGACGCACTTTATTTGGAACGCCATTCGCCGCACCTTACGCAAGCGCCTCTTGGTCGTCGACGAGGCATGGTGGATGATGAAATCCGAGGACACCGCATCGTTCCTCTACGCCCTCGCCAAACGCGGCCGCAAATACTGGCTCGGAATCGCCACCATTACTCAAGACGTCAACGACTTCTTGAAGTCGCCATATGGACTACCCATTATGACCAACTCGTCGATTCAGATACTCCTCAAGCAATCCCCGACATCGATTGATTCTGTGCAAAAAGCCTTTAATCTGACTGATGAAGAAAAGTACCTTTTGCTCGAATCCGGCGTCGGGGAGGGAATATTCTTTGCCGGCATGAAACACGTGGCGATAAAAACGATTGCCTCATACACCGAGGACCAGATAATCACCTCCGACCCCTCGCAACTTCTTGCCATCAAAAAGGCAAAGCAGGAATTTGCGGATGCCCAAGTGCAAGGAAAGTAGGGATGGGGATATCCTTTTACTTTTCCGAATTACTTGAGTATACTATTATATATGCAACGTATGCGTTTCCTTTCATACTCAATACTCCTTAGTACGCTTTTCGTCGTACCATTCGTGACCTCTGCGCAAACAGCTGCTACCTCGACTTTTGACGTAGATGCTTACATCGCCAATATGAAGCAAGTAACAACCGACATGATGGTACAACAAGAAAAAAAGTTTATTGATACGGAAAAAATTCGTACAAAAGCCATCACTGACTATCTGGACATAAAAACCAGCCCTCAAAATCCCGGTCCCAACGAAACAATACATGTGAGTATCGAAAGTTATTTGTCTGACATGAACAAGGCAACCATCAGATGGTCGGTCAATGGTAAGGTTGTTGATAGCGGCATTGGAAAAACCACTTTTTCTTTCAAAAACGGTGTTCCAAACACCACAACAAGGCTAGTAATTTCCGTCACCACTAATACGGGAGAAAATATCACCAAAGAACTTACCTTCAGACCTGTTGACATTATGGTTCTCTGGGAGGCTGACACATACACTCCGCCGTTTTATAAAGGAAAGCCTCTTATGACAACACAGAGTACCGTGCGTATAATTGCCGTCCCCAACACCACAACCTCAAAAAATACACTGGATGGCGGTGGTCTTGTGTTTGAATGGGAAAAAGATGGAATCACGACCAAAAGCTCTTCAGGATACAATAAAAACTCTTTCTTGTTTGAAGGACCCAAGCCATACGGGGAAGCAAATGTTCGTGTAAAAGTTTCTTCCTTGAACGACGCTACGAAATCAGACTTTGCAATCAACGTACCCCTCTCTCAACCAATAATACTCTTCTACGAAAGCCAACCTCTTCTTGGTGTTTTGTACAACCGTCCTGTTGACGCCACCTCGGCCTTCAGCGCAAAAGAGGTTTCTATTAAAGCGGAGCCTTATTTCTTCTCGAATGAAACCCTTGGTCAACAGATTAACTCTTATCAATGGTTCCTTAATGGGAAGTCGGTTAACAATCCGAGTCGTACGATCACTTTCCGCAACGAAAAAGAGGTGGCGAATAGGTCAACTGTTACTTTTAGCGCCAAGGGTGTCCGGCGCACATTCCAAAACGTTCAACAGTCCACAGTGATCAACTTCACCCCCAACCAAGCATCCGCACCACAATTTTAACGTATGAATAAACGCACACTTATTATCGTCAGTATCGCAATCCTTATCCTCATCCTCGGGGGAGTCGGCGCATACTTTTATTTCTCCCAAAAGCCATCTGTCGCGCCGGAGGAAACCCCAGGTTTCCCCAATGACGGAGGTACTCCATTGCCACCCCGCGAAGGAGGGGATGTGGAGCCACCTTCCCCACCCGGCAGTGGGATGAAATTACCCCGCCTCTACGAACTCCACAAAACACCCGTTGCAGGAGTCGGCTTTGCAGAAATAGGAACAAAATCCGACCGCTCTATGTTCGCTCGATATATTGAGCGCGGTGTGGGACATATTTTTGAAACAAATCTTGGAACCTTCATGGAAAACCGTATTTCCAATAATACACATCCTGGAATAGCGGAGGCATTCTTTGGGAACAAGGGAAATAGTGTGATAATTCGTTTCCTTGACGACAAAGATGGTTCTGCAATCAAAACACGCGTACAAAACTTGAACGCACCAATTCTTTCTTTTGCGAATAGTGACGAAAGCGCAGGGGGCTCACCATCGCTTGCCACCGAAGAAGTCTATCTTCCCGATTACATTCCCCATATGGCGATCGCCGAAGACGGCGCCGACAAACTTTTCTATCTTGAAAACAGCGCCTCCGCGGCACGGGGCACCACCGCAAATACGAAAGGGCTTGGTACGAGTATCATCTTTAACTCCGTGTTTACTGAATGGCTTCCTCAATTCCCAAGCCAAAAACTCATTACCCTCACCACAAAACCTTCAGGAGACGTCCCGGGATATTTCTTTTTTCTTGATCCAAAAACAAAGACTCTTTCGCGCATTCTCGGAAACATCAACGGCTTAACCACCTTGACCAACCACACCGGAAACATGGTCCTCTATAGCGACACAACAACAAAGGAACCGGTGCTCTCTCTCTACGACACAACAAAAAAAGAATTCCGCTCTACTCCCCTTAAAACGCTCCCCGAGAAATGCGTCTGGGGCAACATCACGGTAACCATTGCATACTGCGCGGTTCCCGAACAAATCCCCCAAGGCCTTTATCCAGACCAGTGGTACCAAGGGGTTATCTCTTTCTCTGATAGTGTCTGGAAAATAGATACAAAAACAGGGGTGGTGGAAAAAGTATTCACGCCAAAGATATTCAATGGTCACGAAATGGACATAACGAATCTTGCCCTTTCTTCTGATGACACCTATCTCGTATTTATAAACAAAAAATCCTCAACTCCTTGGGTATTCAACCTCGTAAAAGCCGCCGATGATACCGGTATTCCTCCCGTATCATCCGAAGGCTCGATTCCAAGCATCTTCTAAAAACGATTATGCTATCCCTAGCCCTTGTTTCTTTATAGCATTATGTAGTAATAATCTTTTCCGCCTTACGCTTCACAAAAAGTTCATGTCCGATGGAGAAAAGGTTGCTGGTCGTCCAATAAAGCGCAACAGCGGCAGAGATATAATAAGACGCACCAAACACAATAAAGGGGAGCATATAGCGCATTTGGAGACTGAAGCTCCGTGCAAACTCATCCTTAAGTGAGGGTTTTCCTTCTTTCAAAGAAGGTGCGGGTGGAACCGGTGGCATGGAAAGCTTTATTTGATAATATTGAGTTATTGCGGCAAGAAGTGCGAAGAGAACACTTTGTTTTAGGAGATCAACCCCCAGAAACCCCGTGTTTATCGCATCGGGAAAACTAACAAATGAATAAAGGATTTCTTTGTTGAGATGGGGGAGTCCTTTGAAAAAGACGAAGTAAAGCGCAAAAATAATCGGAAGTTGAACAATAAGGAGGAGACACCCGGAAAATGGGTTTACTCCGTGTTCCTTATAAAGCTCCATGACCTTCCGTGCTTGCTCTTGTTTGTTGTCTTTGTACTTGTCCTTAACTTTCTCGACATGAGGGGCAATCGTGCGCATTTTAGCTTGAGAAACAACAGACTTATGTGAAAGGGGGAGGAGTGCTCCACGTACTGCAAAAGTAAGCAGGATGATCGCAACCCCCACATTTCCTCCGGGAACCACCAAAATTAAGGAAATGAGCGCATTATAGAGAGGTTGGTAGAAAAATGTTGAGAAAAATCCTGATTCCATTTTAGTATATTAGCGCGAATAAGGGTTCTTGGCTAGAGCAAGGGATCAATATGGTTTTTCTGCCAGGGGTGGCATCTCCCCACACGTTTCAGGCCGAGCCAAATGCCTTTTATAACCCCGTATTTAATGATTGCTTCCTTGGTATACGCCGAACATGTTGGATAAAAAACACAGGTGGTGCCGCGACGAAGGGTGAGTATTCCTATGTCCGGCGAAAAAAGTTTTTGATATAGTGTAATCAAAGAAATAAAGATTTTTCTCATAAGCTATGGTAGCAACTTTGCATGGCGCAAAATTTTTTCAATTTCCGCTTTTATAACAGGGGTTTTTGTGGTAGCCACTTCATATTTTGGATAAAAGACCATTTGTATTGAGCTCGAAATGCCTTTTATGAAGGGGGTTACTGCAGTGTATATACGCCGGCGGATGAGGTTCCTTTCCACCGCGGATTTTGCCGTTTTCTTTGAGACAACGACTGACACTGTAATATTGACGGCTTCTGTTTTGTACACAGACAAAGAAAAAAGGGGTGAAAAAAACCTTATTCCCTTTTGTTTATTGGGAAATTTTGCGCGCAGTATGCGATTTTTTTTAGGAAGCATGGGGAAATATCCCAGAAAATCCTTTAATTTAAACAGTGGAGAGACGTTTTCGGCCTTTCTGGCGGCGGCTCGCCAAGATATTGCGACCATTTTTTGATTTTGAGCGAACAAGGAATCCATGGGTTGCTGCGCGCTTTTTCTTTTTTGGTTGGTATGTTTGAGACATAATGTATCAATATACACTATTTTTTAGAAAAATCTAGCCCCCCCTTGTTTTAATGTTTATATATAGGCTATAATTACAATCCACAAGTTGTCCACAGGTTAAAAACTGTTTCATCCCCCCTTTGTTGTTTTGCATTGCGGTGCCAGTGAGTATAATAAAACAATAATATCTAAACTATTCTTCATATCCATGTCTGACAACACACAACTTTGGGAAAAAACATTGAGTAGTATTGAGGGTGAGCTCTCGCGCGCGAATTTCAGCACATGGTTCAAGAACACCATAATCATAAAGCAAGATGATGGGATGGTTATTGTGGGGGTACCAAATGAATTTGTAAAAGATTGGCTCCAAAACAAATTCCACAAAACAATACTGAGGTCGCTCCGCAACCTTTCAGAGCATATCCGTGGCGTTGAATATTTGGTTCACAAGGTCGAGGATTCAAAAACAGTTCGCCCACAAGATGGAAAGGTTGTGTTTAACCAACAAACCGAGCTCCCCCTCAATGATCTTTATGTAAATCGCGAAGATGGGCTGAACCCGCGCTATACGTTTGATAATTTCATTATTGGCTCCTTTAATGAGCTTGCTTATGCGGCATCACAAGCGATCCTGCAAAAAGTGGGGACAAATGTATATAATCCTCTTTTTATTTACGGAAAGACGGGGTTGGGGAAAACCCACCTCATCCAAGCAATTGGTAACCAAATCAAAAAACACCACCCCGGGAAAAAAGTATTTTACATCACCTCGGAAAAGTTTACTATTGATTACGTCAATTCAGTATCTCAAGGTTCAAAAGCGATGAGCGTCTTTAAAGAAAAATACCGCAAATATGATCTTTTTATTATGGATGATATTCAATTCCTCTCCAATAAAGAAAAAACCCAAGAGGAATTATTTCATATTTTTAACGAGCTCTATAACAACAATAAGCAGATTGTTTTCTCTTCCGACCAACACCCAAACTATATTCCAACCCTTGAAAACCGCCTAAAATCACGCTTTAGCTCGGGGATGATTGTTGATGTCCAAGAGCCTGAATATGAGTCTCGTCTCGCTATTTTGCGCGCAAAAGCGGAGGTGAATGATTTTTGCCCACCCGTGGAGATTATTGAATATCTTGCTTCATCAGTACAAGGTAATATTAGGGAGCTTGAGGGGCTTTTAAATGGTATTATTTGCCAATCCCAGCTGAAAAATAAGCATTTAACCTTGGCAGAAATAAAACCGTTCATTAAAAACACCGCGAAGCCTAAAAAACTTCTTTCAGTAAAAGAGATTGTTAAGGTTGTTTGTGATTTTTACAACATCCAAGAAGATTATGTGTATGAAAAAACAAGGAGGAAGGAAGTGTTGAAGCCTCGGCAGGTTGCAATGTTTATTTTGCGGGAGGATTTCAATATTTCTTATCCAACAATTGGACAAAAGCTGGGTGGGCGCGACCACACCACCGTCATGCACTCTTGTGATAAAATAAAAACAGACATGAAGAATGATTTATCATTAATTCAAGAGGTTGATCAAATTAGGGCGATGTTCTAATTTGTTTAAAAGTTGTGGATAAATCATTTATGTTTTGTTTATAACGTCCTATAAATAATACTTAAATTATTTTTTATATAAGTTATTAACAAGTAATAAAAAATTATCCCTTAAATTAAAATTTACTTATTTATAAAAAAGATTGTGGTTGTAATAGAAAAAACGAGTTATCCACAAATCCACACTCATAATAATAAAAATAAGTATTTATATTAAAAGTAATACAATACCATGAAACTCATTTGTAACCGCGTGCTCCTCAATAAATATATAACAAGTGCAGATCGTATTACGGGGAAAAATCTATCACTCCCTATTTTAGGATCCGTACTCCTTATGACTGATAAAAAAAAGTTGATCATTCGGTCAACAAACCTTGAGGTCGGTGTTGAGTTTCAAATACCAGCAGAAATAATAATCGAAGGAAGTATTGCAATCCAAGGGACGCTTTTGGCGAATATCTTAACTAATATCCCTGATGAACAAGAAGTGACCATTGAGGTTTCTCAGGGAGTATGTACTATAACAACAAAAACGAAACACCTAACCATAAAAGGAATACTTCCTGATGATTTTCCAACCATCCCTATTATTCATGAAGGTGAAAAATTCACCATATCACCCCAAAAATTCATTCAAGGTGTTAAATCAGTGATCACTAGTGCCGCATTTTCAGATATTAAACCAGAAATAGCGAGTATTTACATACACCAAATATCAGACACCTTAGTTTTTGTGGCAACTGATTCATTTCACCTTTCAGAAAGGAGAATTAAACAACCGAATATCAACTTATCACACGGAATTATAGTTCCTATTAAAAATATCCTTGAAATAATAAAAGTTATTGAGTTAATGAATGAAGATATTTCTTTTGTGGTGACAAAAACACAAATCTCATGTGTCGGCGCATCATTTTACATCACCTCGCGGGTCATTCAAGGTGTATACCCAGATTACGAACAAATTATTCCCAAAACACACACCACAGAGATTATTATATTGAAACAAGACCTTATAAACACACTAAAACTCACCACCCTTTTTTCTGATAAATTCAAAAAAATCACTTTTACCATAAACCCACAAAAAAAAGAATGTGTTATCTCAACAAAAAACACCGAAATAGGAGAAACAAAATCACACATAACCACAACAATCTCCGGAGACCCTATTGAAATATCCCTCAACGGGAAACACATCTTTGATTGTTTGAACTCTATTGAAAAAGATAGTGTGGTCATTCAATTTAATGGACCAGATAAATCAGCGGTGATTCGAGGACTTGGAGACCTCTCTTTTACCAACCTCGCAATGCCTCTTACACGATAATGCTATCAATCAGCCAATTTCTTTCGCGGTTTAAAAATGTAAGCAACACAGAAAAAGCAAAAAAAGGGCTTATTGTTGGAGTTTTTAGATTACATAATATTCCTGTAATCATTCCGCAGGTGGTCTTACAAAAAAACACTATTTTTCTTAAAGTTCCTCCAATTATTAAAACAGAAATCCTCATCAAAAAAGAAGAGATCCTTAGAAAAATACGAAATCTTCCCGGGTGTGATTTTTTTTCAGATATCTATTAATTAATTTTCGGTTTGTTTAATACTCAAAACGGTACTTGAGGAAGATTTATTGGAAACAATATCATACCCAACAAACACAAGGGTATTTTCTGTAGAGATATTATCAATATTTTGAGGAACAAAGGAAAAAGAGAAGGGCACTTGATTTTTTTGATCAACCATTGTTCCGTTTACATAAAGATCAACACGGTTTAATGGGTACTTCCCCATACTAGAAACCATTATTTCAATCCGCTCATCGTTTTTGTGGAGCAGAGAGAAATCAGTACCAGCTAAAGAAAGAATCGGCGCAGACTCATTGTTATGCACCGTCTCGTATTCTGTGGGAATGCCACTACGGTCACCCTCAATGATTCCTTGTGAAAGAACCCACTGTCGGATAGGCTCCTCCCATAAACCATATTGCGAGTCATTTCTGGGGCTTGAGGGGGGTGTCTCGCGGGGGTGGTCTTTGTCCACCCAATGAAGGATTGTATGGACCTCGGGAACAACAACAATTTCCCGCATTTCTTTTGGAGTTTCTGGTGTTGCGAGTTTCCCAGATATTTTATCAATGATATATTTCTCCCCACCCTTCCATATCCCCGCAAGGGGTGCGGGGAGTATGGTTAAATCTTCTTTTTCTGGCGCAATGAATTTCTCGGGAGGAAAACGTTTTAGGGTGTCATTCATCACCGCATGCCATACATTTGAGATGGTGTACGCGGCGGAATTTCCCTTTTTAATAGGGGTGTTGTCATTGTTTCCTCCCCACATACCGACGACGACTCGTGGAGTGTATCCCACTGTCCACACATCGCGGTAGTCGTTAGTCGTACCAGTCTTTACGGCAACATCTTGGTTGGGGAAATAGAGATTTGAGTTTGCGCCAAATGTTGGTGTGCGCGCCTTGTTATCAGAAAGGATACTGGTGATTTGCCGAGAAATTTCAACAGGAAGAACCTGCTCCGCGTCTTTTTTGAATTCTTCCACAATAGTACCATTTCGGTCTTCAATGCGAAGGATTGCAGTAGTTTTGTTTTTTTCGCCGTCGTTCGCGAAGACGCCATATGCTCCTGTAAGGTCGAGGAGCGACACTTCACCACCTCCCAAAACAAGGGAAAGGCCAAATCGGGATCGGTCGCCCAAGCTGGTGATACCCATCTGTTTTGCGGTAGCAATAGTCTCATCAATTCCTGCGAGGTATAATGTCTTTACTGAGGGGATGTTGCGTGATTGTGCAAGGGAGCTCCGCATAGAGAGTGGCCCTCGATAGTCCCCTTCATAGTTTTCCGGCATATAACAATCCTCTTTTTTAATGGCAGAGGTAAGGGGGACGCCGTGCCAATCACAACCAGTGCTAAAGCTTGTTGATACATCGAATAGTATTGTTTCCGGAGTATATCCTTTTTTGAACGCAGTTGCGTATGCAAAAGGCTTGAAGGTTGATCCTGGCTGACGGAAGGCAAGGGCAACGTTGAAATTTCCTTCATTTGCGGTATCAAAATAGTTTCGTGAGCCAATCATAGAGAGAACTTGTCCGGTTTGGGGGTCAATTGCCACAAGAGCCATATTCTTTGCCCCGTATTTATTTTCCATATCGGCAGCAAATTTATCAACCGTTTCCTCCGCTTTTTTCTGAAGATCATAATCAAGGGTGGTGATAACCGTATACCCGTTTTCCTCGACTGCGAGCTCCCCATATTTTTGCACCAAGTATTCTTTGATCCACTCGATAAAGTGTGGCGCTTTGATTCCGCGCGGTTCCCGGGGGAGGAATGCAACTTTTTCCGCAATTGCTGGTTGGTATTCAGTGGTAGTGATTAGTTTGAGATCAAGCATCCGTTTCAATATAAAATTTTTACGCTCATCGAGTTCCTTCTTGTGATTTCCATAAGGAGAATAATATGTCGGGGCGTTCGGGAGAGCGGCGATATATGCCGCTTCGGCAAGGGTTATGTCTTTGGATTCTTTGCCAAAAAAAGCACGGCTTGCTTCGGCAATACCGTATAAATTGCCTCCATAGGGGATTTCATTGAGATAGACGGCCAGAATTTGGTCTTTGGTGAACGCTTGTTCAAGTTTGAATGATAAAATAAACTCTTTCAATTTCCTTGTTATTCTTTTTTCCGAGGTAAGGAGGGTATTTTTGACTACCTGTTGGGTGATTGTTGATCCCCCTCCGCGCGTGCCACCATAGAGAATTGCGCGTGCAATTCCACGAAAACTGACGCCGTGATGTTGGTAAAATCCCGTATCTTCAATCGCAATGACCGCTTTTTTAACCCACGGAGAGATTTCCTCAAAGGGAACAATGGTACGTTTTACATTTTGATGAACATCATAAAGCAGAATTTCCCCGGTTCGGTCGTATATCTTTGTAGACTCAACGATTTTTCTTTGACTAAATCCGGTAAAATCGGGAATTTTAAGGAAAGACGCCCATAATAAAAAGATTCCCGCGAGGAAAAATCCTCCGCTTACCAAGAAAAGGAAGATTGAAGTGACGCGCTTTTTCTCAAAAAAGCGACGCTTCTTTTTTTTAGGAAGGGTTTTACGCACCATAAAAGTAACACCATAATACCACATACTAATCTGTTCGGCGAATTTTTATGTAAGAGTTATTTAGATATGGTATTATAAGAAATAATATGATAGATATTCAAAAAATTGATGAACTCTTGACGCGGGGGGTTGCCGAGGTGATTCATTTGGATACACTTCGGACAAAACTTCTCGCCGGAAAGCCACTTCGGGTGAAATTCGGCATTGATCCTACGAGCCCCCATATCCATCTTGGGCGTGCGGTCGCTCTGTGGAAACTCCGTGACCTCCAAGACCTCGGACACACCATTGTTTTTATCATTGGTGACTTTACGGGGGTGATTGGCGATACCTCGGACAAAGAAAGCGAGCGCCCAATGCTCTCTCGCGAAGTGGTGGAGCAAAACCTCGCCACCTATTTTGAACAAGCAGGGAAGATTCTTGACATGAACAAGGTTGAAAAGCACAAGAACACTGAATGGCTCGAAAAACTTACCTATCGCGAAATCACCGAGCACGCCGAAGCTTTTTCGCTCTCAGATTTTATCGCACGGGAAAACATTAAACGCCGCATGGATAGGGGTATGCGGGTGTCTTTGCGCGAGCTTCTCTACCCATTGATGCAAGGCTACGATAGTGTCGCTGTGGATGCAGACATAGAGATTGGGGGGACCGACCAGAAATTCAACATGCTTGCGGGGCGCAGACTCCAAGAACATTTTGGCAAAGAACCACAAAGCATTTTAATGGTCGACCTTATTGAAGGGCTCGATGGGCGCAAAATGAGCTCGAGCTGGGGGAATACGGTGAACCTTACCGATATGCCGAGCGACATGTTTGGAAAGGTGATGAGCTTGCGCGATGAATTTATTATTAAATATTTTGTGCATGCAACACATGTGTCTCCAGAGCACCTTGGCGAAGTACGCGGAGCTCTTGGACGCGGCGATAATCCGCGTAATCTCAAACTCGACCTCGCAACAGAGATTGTCTCAATGTATCATGGAAAAGAGGAGGCTCTTCGCACACGCAAAGGATTTATTGCAACATTTCAAAAAAAAGAAGTTCCCGACGACATCCAAGAAATCGACATGAAGGCGGGCGAGCTATTTTCCGATCTCTTGGTGCGCGCGGGAATTGTGGTTTCAAAGAGTGACTGGCGACGCCTTGTGGACGAAGGTGCGGTAAGGCGTATGGATGGGGATGTGGAAGAAAAGATTACGAATCACTTCGAGGTCGCGGTGAACGGAATATACAAAATAGGAAAACGCCGATTTGTAAAAATTCGCGCGACATAATACCATCTCTAAATAACCTATGTATCATAATCCAAAAATTTCTGCTACGACTTTGAGGAAATTCTTCAAAATATCTCTATATTCTTTAGAATTTTCTCTTTGTCTCGCTTGATTTTTTTAAATTTTTTTTATACAAGAGTTATTTAGAAATGATATAAAAGAAGCCGCCCACTTGGGCGGCTTCTTAAATAGAGCACTAGTCCTCGAAACTACGTGATACAAATCCTGGGACAGGATCCTCCTCACTCAAGAGTCCAACCGAGTCGTCTCCCAAGTCAACGTCATCATCGTTGAGATCAAAAGCGTTGGTTATGTCAACATCTCCACTCACTTCACTTGTTATATCTTCTTCTGCCATATTATTTATGTGTAAAATTATGTGTTGCACTACGCTCTGTGCCGCAACAACACCATAGTTGTACCAAAAAGTTTTTTCTTCTGCAACTTATTTTCTCTTAAACTGTGGATAACTTGGGGAAAATGGAAAAATCCTTGTAATCTATAATTATTTTGACGTTGATGTGGGGCGATAATAGGCAAAATAAGTGAGCCCGATAGCGATTGCGTCCATTTCGTCGTCTTGTTTTATGGACCCGGCGCCCAAAACAAATTTTTTTACCATCGACATCACTTGATCTTTGGTCGCTTTGCCGTACCCTGTTGTCGCCATCTTGATTTGAAGGGGTGTGTATTCGGCGATTGAGAGACCCGAGAGACGCGCTTGATAGAGAATCGCCCCGCGTACTTCCGCAACGCGCATGGCGGTCTTTTGATTGTTGTCGATAAAAAGATTTTCAATTGCGAGCGCTTCGGGACGAAACTCCTCAATGACGCGCGCCACCTCGCACCCCACGAGCAGAAGTCGCTCCACAAAAGGAAGCGCCGCTTTCGTTTTAAAACACTCCGAAAAAAGAAGTTTTTCCCGTGGTCCACCAGAGCCTTGTGCGGAGGGGACTTCAATTGCTTTTCCTTGCCCGCTTAGGTTTTGTGGAGCAAAATCTTGGCGGGTTAATACGGCAATCCCTAGCCGTTCATACCCGGGGTCGATGGCGATGATGCGCATGGGGTCAGTGTACCACTGACTGCAAACATTTGACAATTGACACCGCTACGCGGACAGTTGACGGGACCGCACTTGGTTCCTTGTCAGTTGTCACGAATGCGGAATAACGCTTTGCGTTATTCCGCATTCGTGTACACCTCCTGCGCATCATCATTCTCATCAAGCTCGTCCAAGAGTGTCGAGAGTGCCTCGCCATCTTCATCCGATAGGGGAATCATTACTTGTGGTTCATAGCCGTCGGCGGTTTTGGTGAATGCCCAAAGGGCGGCGCCTTGCCCTGCGAGCGAGAGGCCGTGCTTTGAAAGGATATGCTTTATTTCCGCGACCGTACGATTTTTATTATCCGTGAGCCCTTCGACAAGGATCGCGCATCCGCCGGGGCCGTAGGCTTCGTAGAGTACCGGTGCCATGTTTCCTGCATCGCTTCCTGCGCCTTTTTTCACCGCGCGCTCGATGTTCTCAATCGGCATGTTTTCTTTTTTCGCGCGCTCAATGATTGCGCGCAATCCCGGCGTGGACACATCGCCCCCGGACTTTTTCGATTCGACGACGATAAGCCGCGAGAATTTCCCGAAGATTTTGCTTCGTTTTGCGTCCGTTACTGCCTTTTTGCGCTTGATCTGCGCCCATTTATTGTGTCCGGACATAATACCTCCAGCATACGGAAAATGCGAAAAAAGAAAAGCCACCCCAATGCATCATTTCAAAATAAAGCCAAAAATGCTAGAGTTTAGAGAACATCAAGATAGTTTTATGAACAAAATAGCATGATAAGCCTAAACGAAATACGAAATCGCGCCATCGTTTTTGCTCACGAATGGGAGCGAGAATGCAACGAAGATGCAGAAGCAAAAAGTTTTTGGGACGGATTTTTTGAGGTTTTTGGTGTTCCACGTCGAAGAGTCGCATCCTTTGAATATAACGTTAAAAAACAAGACGGCGCGCAGGGGTTTATTGATGTTCTTTGGAAGGGCGTAATGCTCGCAGAGCACAAGTCACGAGGCAAAGACCTAGACAAAGCATTCACGCAGGCGAAAGATTATATCCCTGGGTTAAAAAATGCGGAACTCCCCCGCTATGTTGTTCTCTCCGATTTTGAAAAGATACGAGTATACGACTTGGATGAGAAAAAACAAGAAGAATTTTTGCTTAAAGATTTACATAAGAATATAGAACTTTTTGGCTTTATTTCTGGGTATACGGTTCGTCATTATGAAAAAGAGGAGGAGGCAAGCATTAAGGCGGCAAAGCTGATGGCAGATTTTCATAACGAAATTGCAAAGACGGGGTACAGCGGGCACGACCTCGATGTTTTTCTTGCGCGAATATTATTTTGTCTTTTTGCTGAGGACACGGGAATATTTCAGCAAGGGCAGTTTCGCAGTTACATAGAAGACCGCACAAATATTGACGGAAGCGATTTAGGCATTCACTTACTTCAAATTTTCGAAGTCCTCAACACTCCGAGAGAAAAACGACAAACAAATCTCGAGGAACAGCTAAATGCGTTCGAGTACATCAATGGTGGAATTTTTGCGGAACGTATCGCTCCGGTGTCTTTGGACGCAGGGGCACGCCTCAAGCTCGTGAAGTGTTGCAGTTTTGGTTGGTCAGAAATATCAGCATCTATTTTTGGTTCCCTGTTTCAGGGGGTAATGAACGAAGATAACCGACGACAGCTCGGAGCACACTATACTTCTGAAAAAAATATTTTGAAAGTAATTCAACCGCTTTTCCTTGATGAGCTTTGTGTTGAATTTGACAAAGTAAAGTACGACCCAAAAAAGCTCGATGCATTTCATCAAAAGCTTACGAAGCTTACTTTCCTCGACCCCGCATGCGGTTGCGGGAATTTCCTCGTGGTTACCTATCGCGAACTCCGCAGACTTGAGCTTGAAATCCTTGATATAAAAAATAAAATGGGACAGAGGAGGCTCATTGGCACGGGAGACCTTTCGCTCCTCAACGTTAATCAGTTTTATGGAATTGAAATAGAAGAGTCGCCTGCCCTCATTGCACGCACCGCGATGTACCTTGTAGATCACCAAATGAATAATGAACTTGCGAAGAAACTTGGTACTCCATATTTGCGTCTGCCCCTTCGTGAACCAGCGACGATTGTAAATGACAATGCGCTTACTAAAAATTGGGAGGATGTCGTCCCAAAACACAAACTCTCATACATTCTCGGTAACCCACCATTCGTCGGAGCGCGCATCATGAGCAAAGAGCAAAAGGAAGTGGTCCAACCCCCACAAATGAGACAACTGCCTAAGGAATTTACGATATACTGAACGTATATGAAAACAAGAAGAAAGTTCTCGAGCGAACAGAAAGCTC
>LCOP01000005.1 GCA_000996605.1 Parcubacteria group bacterium GW2011_GWA1_47_8 | reverse complement strand
TTGGCGGCGGTAGCGTTTGCCGATGTTGCCGTTGTCGTCCCACATGATTTGAGGCACTTCTTTTTTGAGCATTGTATACACTTCACGTGCTTTTGCCACGAGCTCGGGCTTGTTCTTGAGGAGAGGTGATACAGCGGCTTTGACCGGGGCAACGCGCGGATGAAACTTCAAAAATACTCGCGGTTCGCTTTCTTCTTTTGCGCCCATTGTGTCTTCAATGTATGCAGAGAGGAGCACGGCGAGCATGGTGCGATCAAGTCCGAATGATGGCTCTATCACATGCGGAATAAACTTCTCCCCCGCTTCCTCGTCATGGTACGACAAATCAACCTTGCTTGCATCAGCATGACGCGAGAGATCAAAGTCCGTGCGATACGCAAGGCCATAGAGCTCTTTTTGCCCAAAAGGATAATCAAATTCAAAATCAATCGTGCGTTTGGAGTAATGCGCGCGGTCTAGAATCTCGACCTCGTGCACACGCGCGCGGTCGATACCCACCGCATCAATCCACGCGTTCACTGCCAAACGCCACTCTTCAAATGCACGCTCCCAGTCGGACTCTTTTACAAAATATTCGATCTCCATCTGCTCGAGCTCGCGCAATCGGAAAATAAAATCGCGGGGGGTGATTTCGTTTCGAAACGCCTTTCCAATCTGCCCCATGCCAAACGGAATCTTTGGGTGAAACGAGTCCACGACGTTTTTAAAATTGACGAACATGCCTTGCGCAGTCTCGGGACGGAGGTATGAAATTGCGGATGAATCTTCCATCGCGCCCACACGTGTACTAAGCATCATGTTGAACGTGCGCTCTGCTCCCAGTGTCCCGCCGCAGGCGGGACACTTCGTTTTGTCTTCCAGATGATCCGCGCGAAAACGCTTTTTACATTTTGTACACTCGACAAGCGGATCAGAAAATCCCGCGACATGCCCGGTCGTCTCCCACACGCGACCGTTCATCAGTATCGCCGCGTCCATGCCGTACATATCATCCCTGCCGTCGACGAACATACGCCACCAGAGATTTTCTATGTTCTTTTTGAGCGCAGTACCGAGCGGACCATAATCATACGTCCCCGCAAGACCACCATATATTTCGGAGCCTTGGTAAATAAAGCCGCGGCGCTTGCAGAGCGACACAAGCTTTTCCATCATATCCGCCGGATAAGGTTTCATGGGAATGGTTAATAATAAAATGCTAAATAGTTAATAATTAAATAGTTGAAATAGTGTCGAGGGAATATTTTGATATTTTACTATTTTGCTATTGACTGTCCTACTTTACCACAGCTGCTTGCCTTTGTTCAAACTGGGGGTCACTGAGGAGATTGGTCGTTACGGGTCCTCTACGATCGCTCACCTCCCGCTTGGTAAAGTTGTCTGTTCCATTGAGAAAACTGTCTCCGGTGATCTGCGGTATGCGGTCAAGCTGACTTAGGCTTGGTGTAAGCGAAATCTGGAAGGACACCTCTCGCGAGCCGCCCGAAGGAATGCTTCCCGCATTCCACAATACTTCCGATCCGCTTGCTTTGTACGAAATATCTTCACCTTGCGGAGAAATATTATTTGTCCATTTTACGTAGATAGGCAGAGTCGTCTTTACGACAACATTTGAAACATTGTTCGACGCGTTCTGAATGGTCCACACAATCGTGTAGGTCGTTTCTTTTTCTGCTTGTGGCGGAATCGGCCCGGTGTTTTTGAACGGTCCAACATGGTAAAATCCTCGCGCGGCAAGACGCACGTCGGTTCCAACCTTGATCGTACGCAAGGCTCTCGTCACTACATCTTGATTTGCATTCGTACCCGAGCTCGTGCGTCCACGTACGACGGCTTCGAGGATGATTTGCGGATTCCTGGCGGGATTACGTGCCTCAACCGAGAGCGGAATCGGAGAAAACGTAAAGCCGACAACCCCTTGAGCCCCCGGATCGATTACCGCGAGAGTATTATTCACTGTCCTGTCCCAGACGACCGTATTGTCGACCGATCGATAAAATCCGCCACCGGTGGGATTTACCGAATACCGATTGAGGACTTCGCCGGTAAGTTTCACCTCGACCACCGTATCCGTGATTTGCACGGAGGTGTTGTTACGCCACGAAAGTTCAACATGTACGATACGCCCCTGCAAAACCGAGGGGTCCGGGTCGGTATTGTTATCAATAGAAAACTGAAGGCCGAGAGAAGGCTTGGTGAGTACGGTTGTCTCCGTCGTATTGCCGTACACAACGCCAATAATGCGCTCATTATCCGGGCTCTTGGTGCCGATGGAGATTTTTGTGACCTTACTTTCTCCTTCTTGCCCTTCAATAAGTCCGCGAATGGTTATGGTTCGTTTTTCTTGTGGCGCGAGGGTTCCCATATCCCACATATTCGTTCCGTACGAAGGTTTTGGGTCTGCGTTTCTTAAGATAAACCCGGAGGGATAGACAGCACTCAAGATTAGATCATCAACCGGACGCGCGCTGTTGGACTCTAGGGAGATAGTCATCGTGATTTCTTGCCCAATGGTTGCTTCTTTGTCCATCGCGAGCTTTATCTGTAGCGGAGATGAAGCAATCCGTATGCTCGACACCACCTCTTTCTTGAGTGTTGCACTGGACCCGACCATACGGTATTCCAAAACAACATTCACGTCTTTTTGCGTGTTTTCTTCTCCATATAAAATCGTACTGATGTTTTCAGTGACCGTTTTCCCGGGAACGATAGCTCCGAGGTCGCGTGAAAATCGTGAAATTGCTTTTTTCTCAACCGCCGTATAAAAACCGCTTGGATATTCCACAAACAGTTTCGCTGATTCGACCGCAACTTTGTTGTTGTTCATAATCGCAAATTTTGTTTCAAATGGTTCACCGCCGGGGGTCGCAACCGGTGCAACAACGTCGACTACAATGTTATCCCCGGAAATAGTATTGCCTCCCCGCCACCACACAAACCCCGCAACACTTGCCGCAACCACAAAAAACCCAAGAGAAATGTAGAAAAGTTTTTTCATTGCACGATGATGTCCTCCGACGCGGCTTTGTTCTTCTAAAAATTGAAGCGCATCCCCTCCCTTGTCCCACGAAGAAGGAACGGCAATGTCTTTGGGGCGAAAGACTTCTTCTTGCTTGGGGGTGCTAAAGTCCTTCGCATAAAGTTCCTTTTCAAGCTCCTCAATCTTGTTTTTTGCATCGTCAGCCATAATGTGTTTATTATACCATGTATCGAAAGAAGTTGAGTTCAACCTCTCCTCTTTTCCTCTTTCGATATATTCAAGAATCACCTATGTACGTATAATATACTATAGTACTTTATACGTACATAGGTGATTCAAATTTTTGATCTCGATAAATTTCGTAGCTCACACTAAAGGAACCTCTTTATAGGTGCGAGGAACGAAGTACTTCGTTAATCTTCGTAATCGCAGGTAGACGAAACGGCTCGAACGCGACGAGGATTTCTTCATTCCAAAAGCCGGGCACCATAAATTTTTCATACATCCCCCTGTCGAGATACCCCAGTCGCGCAAGGATACGCACCACGCCGAGCGTCTCGAGTGCGGAGAAGAGAGACGCTGGCACGGCACCAGAATCCAAAAACTCCGCCACGCCAAACATATCGGCAAACAAATCACGATCACAATCCTCGCCGTGCACCATCCGCCGCACGAGAGACGTCAGTCGCGCGAACAAAACCAGCCGTTCGTGCTGCGCACGCAGGTTTCCCCATGGATTACGTTCGAGGGCGCTCGTGATGCGCCACACTTCTTTGCCGCGCACGAGGTCAAGGTCGATACACGAAAACTCCTGGAGTACCGGGCGTAATTTTGATTTCATTTCACGAACACCTTGTGCCGTGGCGCCGGTAAGCCCGAGTTCTTCGGTCAGAATCACATAAAACCGATTTGTTTCTTGAGCGGGAGTGCTATGCAAAATAATACCGCGTGTGTGATAGATATGGTAGGCCATGCATTTTCAAAAGCACCTGCTCTACTTTTCGAGCGCGATCTTCATCGAGATTCCGTCAAGCAGAACTTCCTCGCCAGAGACCGCACCGTAGGTAATGCTCCGAATTGAAGAAATTTTCTTCAATTCCACGGAAAATTCTTCGACGAGTTGTCGTCCGTGATCGTCGGTCTCCACGCAGAGCACCACCGTATCAGACGGCGTAAACGCGTGGTACTTGCGAAGCTCTTGGACAGAGCGCACCAGATCGCGAAACTGTCCCTCGCGTTTGAGCGCAGACGTAATAACTAAGTCAAGCGTGACGTCTTCACTAAATGCTTCGTCAAATACCACCTCTTTTACGTTTACCTCATCCTTAATAATTTCAACGTACTCCACTTTTAACTTTTCACTTTTAACTTTCAGCTCGCGTAGTGGTTGGCGAACCTTCATTCCCGCCTTTGCGCGTGCCTCGAGGGCAAGCGATACAATGCGGCGCACTTCGCCCATGTCCGCGATGATCGTTTCATCCACCTGTCCCTGCCCCGGCCATGATTCGAGGTGTACGCTTTCCTTACCACCTCCGACCGATTGATACACATGCTCGGCGAGAAACGGCATGATGGGCGCAAGGAGTTTTGAAAATTCGATGAACACGATGCGCGTGGTTAGGGTTGCCTGCACGCGGTCCGCCGCATCGTCTGACTTGAACCTTTCGCGCGAACGGCGCAGATACCACGTAGAGAGATCGTCAACAAAAAGCCCAATTGGTTTCACCGCGCGGTCAAGCTCGTAGGCATCAAGGCTCTCGGTCATTTCATGCGCGAGCTCGGCGAGACGCGCACGAATCCATCGGTCGAGCGGATCACTGCTTTCACCCTGTGCCGCTTCACCACCCCCGCGATCGCGATATAGTTCATAAAAGGAAAGAACGTTTACGGTGCGGACAATGACTTTCTTTACCACTTCATCAACCCCGCGTTCGGCAAATGCGAGGTCTTCCGCATGCACAATCGGCGACGAGAGCAAATAATACCGTACCGCATCCGCACCATAGCGGTCGATAATATACCATGGGGCAGGATAATTTTTGAGCCTCTTTGACATTTTCTGTCCGTCTTCGGCAAGCACCATGCCGTTCACGATGACGTTTTTGAATGGTGTTTTTCCGAAGATCCCCGTCGCAAGCACGAGCATATTATAAAACCAACCGCGCGTTTGATCGACACCTTCAGCAATAAAATCCGCAGGGAAATTTTTCTCAAAAATATCTTTGTTTTCGAAGGGATAGTGAAGCTGTGCAAACGGCATGGATCCCGATTCGAACCAGCAGTCAAACACGAACGGCGAGCGCTTCATCTGTCCTCCACAAGCGCAAGAAATCTGCACATCATCAATGTACGGACGATGTATGTCGAATTCAAAGTCTGCGTTGTGGGGAAATGGTACGTACGGCACTTCCACCATTTCACTCGGTAAAATAAAATCTTCTTTGTTTTCTTTGAGCGCGAGCGCTTCGTCAATTGTCGCGCCCATGCTTCCCGCAACAAGCATCCATGACGGGTACTCATGAGTGACAATCAATATTGTCTTTCCCTTGTATTGCGCCTCCATCTCATCAAAAAACGCCATGACCCGTCGCTTGATGTCAATCAAATTTTCTCCTTCGAGCGGGCGCTTCTCAAATTTCTCCCGCATGGTGGAAAAGTGGTCGCGATACTCTGCGACTGATCGGCCATCAAACACACCGGTATCAATCTCCTGAATACGCTCATCAACAACAATGTCCTCCACGTCAAACCCAACCGCACGCGCAACAATCTCGGCGGTTTCTTTCGTCCGCGCAAATGGAGAGCACGCCACGACGTCAATAGTTTCTTTCTTGAATTTTGCACCCACCGTTTCCGCTTCCTTGCGCCCCTTTGCGGTGAGTGGATACGCCTCACTCGTTTCCAGTTTTGAGCTGACGATACCGCGGATATTACTCTCCGCCTCGCCATGACGCATCACCAGATACCGATTACCCGACTTCTTTGTCTGCGCGGCAAGCTCCGCGCGCGAACCGAAAACCACTACTTCCGTACATGTATCGCACGTCCACACGGGGAGTGGAGCACCCCAGTACCGCGCGCGGGAGATCGCCCAGTCGCGCGCGTTCTCAAGCCATTTGCCGAAACGCCCATCGCGCATGTTTTGTGGAACCCACGAAGTTTTTGCATTTTCCGCCAAAAGTTTTTCTCGGAGCGCGGAGACTTTTACGAACCATGACTCCGCGGCATAGTTAAGGAGCGGGGTGTCGCACCGCCAGCAGTGCGGGTACGAGTGCATAATATTTTCTTTCGAAAAAAATGTTCCGCGGTCCTGTAGATATTTGAGTACCGCAATATCCGTCGCAAGACGCTCTTTGTCCTCTTCCGACTTCGGCTTGACCGCCATCCCCGCAAAGTCCCTAACTTCCGGCTTCATAACACCGTCCATGCCGACGTGCTGGACAAACGGCAAATTTTCTTTCTTGCCGAGCGCCATGTCGTCCTCGCCAAATGCCGGCGCAATGTGCACGATACCCGTACCACTCTCGGCTGTTACGAAATCAGCCTCGCATATCTTCCAGCCGTTTTTATGGTTCTTAAGTGTTGTGTCCTTGCTGTAGTAGTCGAACGGCGGTTCGTATTCTAGCCCGACTAGATCGCTACTTTTTAGTGCTGCTGCGACATCCTTGAGTGGAAGCATAGAGTATTCAAGGGTATGGAACTTATCGTACTGCGTACGGTACTTATCAGAAACAATTAGCACTTCGTTCTTATTAAGATCGAGCACTGGTCGATAATCGATATCTTGATTCACGGCCAAAGCTACGTTTCCAGGCAAAGTCCACGGCGTAGTAGTCCACGCGAGCATAAATACGCTTGCGTTTGCCGGTATCGTTAGGGGAAGTTTCTCTGGATTTTTCAGCCTAAACTTCACCGTCACTGAAATATCTTTGATGTCTTTGTATCCCTCCGCGACTTCATTGGCAGAAAGCGTGGTTTCGCACCGCGGGCAAATATGCATCGCCTTGAACCCTCGATAAATGAGTCCTTTATCATAAAGCGTCTTGAACGCCCACCAAATGGACTCCGTGTAATTCGCGTCCATCGTGCGATATGCATGTTCCATATCAACCCATCGCCCGATGCGCGGAATCATCTTTTTCCATTCGGTGTCATAACGAAGGACGGATGCTTGCGCCGCATCGTTGAATTTCCCAATACCAAATTCTTCGATGTCTTTCTTGTGCGCGAGTCCGAGCTCTTTTTCGATTAGATTCTCGATTGGCAGTCCGTGACAATCCCACCCCCACACGCGGCGCACATACCGCCCGCGCATCGTCTGATAACGCGGAATCACGTCTTTCATCAAATTCGGAAGAAAGTGCCCATAGTGCGGGAGCCCCGTCGCAAAAGGAGGTCCGTCATAAAACACGAACGGCTCACCCTTTTCCGTCTGCGCAAGCGATTTTTCGAAAATCTTTTCCTTCTGCCAAAACGCGAGTGTCTCCTCCTCGCGTAGAGCAATCTCTGATTTCGTTTTGACTTCTGGGTCTTTTGGCGTATTTTTTCCCTGTTTTTTCATGAGAATATCCTTATACTATAGGTTTTTAAGGCTTTATGCAAAAAGGAGCACCACTTGGAGGCTGAGCCTCCAAGTGGTGCTCCTCAAGTATATTTTACCACCGCCCGCTTGCGCCGCCGCCGCCTGAGCGACCGCCGCCGAACCCGCCACCACTTGAACGCCCACCACCAAATCCGCCCCCTCCCGCCCACCATGGTGGTGTTCCACCACTTGCGCCGTGCTTTTGATATGCGCTTGAAACGACAAAATCAAAAATGAGACCCACGATAGAGAGTACCGTGATTGCGATAATGCCGATTGTTGTTCCTTCAAAAAACAAAATAACAAAACCGAGAACGGCGCCAATGATACCGCCCGCCCACCACGACTTTGAGCGCCCGAGAATACTCGTGAGCCAAACAATTCCAAACAAAAGGAAAAACGGAATGAGGGAGAATGAACCATCTTGTGCCGGGCTCGTGGGGGGGTTATTTGAAGAAGGAACGGGAGGAACGACTCCTCCACTAAGCGTCGCAATGATCGCATCAACGCCCGCATTCACCCCTCCCACAAAGTCGCTCTGTTTGAAATACGGCGCAATCGTATCTGTGATAATGTGCTCGCTTTGAATGTCGGTGAGGTCGCCTTCCAATCCGTATCCGACCTCGATGCGCATCTCGCGGTCTTCTTTTGCGACGAAAAGAAGTACCCCGTTGTCTTTTTTTTCCTTGCCGATACCCCAATCTTTGAAAAGCTGATTCGCAAAATTCTCGATTGTATCGCCACCCAAAGAGGGAATGATTGCCACCACCACCTCGTTCCCCGAAGAAGCGGCGTACCCCGAGAGCTTTGTTTCAAGCGCTTGCCGATCCATGCTTGAAAGTGTCCCGCTTAAATCATTCGCAAATCCTACGGGAGCCCCCGGATTTTCGTACGCGTGAACAGATACAACAAAAACAGGAGGGAGGAGCAGTACCGCAATGAGCAAGACCATTCGTGTCTTGGTGAAAGACCCCATATTAGAATTTAACGTCAGGAGCTTTTTCAGCACCGATTGTTGCTTGGAAATACGTGCGCTCATGGAAACCAAAGGAAGATGCGAGCATGTTGTTCGGGAAACGCTTGATGCTCAAGTTGAACGCGTTCACCGCGTCATTGAAACGTTGTCGCTCGACATTGATGCGATTCTCCGTTCCCTCAAGTTGAGTCATAAGGTTACGAATACTTTGAGAGGAGTTCAAACTCGGATACGACTCAACGATAGCGAGAAGTCGTGCAAGCGCAGATTCAACTTGAGCCGTTGCGGCTATTTTTTCATCAACAGTGATTGCGCCAGCATATCTGGTTCTCGCTTCCGCGATGGCACCGAAGACCGCCTGTTCCTGCTTGAAAATACCCTGAACTGACGCGACGAGGCTGGGAATAAGATCAAAGCGTCTTTGATATGAAGTTTCCACCTGCGCCCATTGTTTGTCCACCGCTTCGTTTTTTGTAACCAGGCCATTGTATGCCGTCCACACATACAACCCCACAAAAACCACAATAATTCCAACAATCAAAAGAGGATTTTTCATACGAGAATATAATTAAATGGTAATACCCTTAGTCTAGCACTTCTTGATTGAATGTAAAATCTCACTTGCATTCTTGGGCGTACTTGGAGGCTGAGCCTCCAAGTGAAAACTACATCTTCTCCGGTGCGGAGATACCGAGAATGTCCAGAGTTTTCTTGAGAATACCTTTTGCCTGCATCGCGAGCGCGAGCGCATTCGCATCATACATATCTCCTGTTACAATCCGCACATCGCGATAAAATGTATTCACCGCAGTCGCGAGCCCCGTCGCGTAGCCCGTGAGCGCATGCACGCTGTAGTCAGTAGCAACACTCTCGACGAGCTCCGGAAATTCCGTCATCTTTGCCGCGAGGGTGCGCGCAGATGGCACTTCAAAGAGTGATGTCGTGCGCGTGACTTCTTTGAGTCCTTGTGTTTTTTCAAGAATGGAGTTGAGTCGTGCATGCGCGTACTGCACATAAAATACAGGGTTATTTTCGCTCGCATCACGCGCAAGCGCCATATCAAACGCCATCTGCGTCGAAAGCGCTTTTTCAGCAAAGAACCACCGCACGACATCGATGCCGAATTCTTCGACAAGGTCACGGAGTAGGATTACATTGCCCGCACGCTTGGACATTTTTTTTGTCTGTTTTCCTTCTTTGCCATCTTCTTTGAGCGACACGAGTTGAACGATAAAGATTACCGGTTGATCCGCACCAGTCCGCGGAACGTTCGGCCAGCCGAGCATGCGCCCAACCGACTGCATGCGCTTCACGTGTCCATGATGATCCGCACCCCAGACGTCGATTGCGACTTGAAACCCCCGCGCAAATTTCCCGTCGTGGTACGCAATGTCCGCAATAAAATACGTTTTGGTACCGTCCGAGCGCACAATCACACGATCCTCATCATCACCGTACTCCGCGGTCTTAAGCCACAACGCACCGTCTTTTTCGTAGGTAAAATTTTCTTGTTTGAGTCGCGCGAGTATCGTGTCGTTCGCGCCGGTAGCGCGGAGTTCCGCGTCTTCCGAATACCACACGTCAAAATGCACCCCGAGCACCCCTTCGATAAATGCGCGATTGCCCTCCTGTACCGCTTCGGCGAGCCTTCCTCCCGCTTCTTCTTCCGAAAGCCCCTCAAAGTTAAGTGAGGATATTTTTTCTTCGAGTTCGGGCGTCTTATATTGCTCCCCTTTCCCGAGTGCTGTCTTGCCAAGCTCACGGATCTGATTGCTCTCGCGCGAATCGTTGATATAAAATTCGCGCGTAACCTCGGCTCCCGTATGCAGAAGCACGCGTGCAAGTACATCGCCATAGAATGCACTGCGCCCGTGCCCTATATGAAGCTCACCTGTCGGGTTGGTCGATATAAACTCGATATTCACGCGTTCGTCGCGGAGCGTCCCCTGTCCGCTCTCGGCAAACTGCACCGCGTCCGTGACCGCCCCCGCAAGCGCCGCATCGGTGAGAAAAAAATTGATAAACCCCGGTCCCGCGACCTCAATACGGTCAATCTCTTCTGCCGGCACGTGCAAGAGCTCGGCCACGAGTTTCCCCGCAAGGTCACGTGATGATACTCCTGTTTTCTTACCGTACACAAGCGCGGCATTTGTCATAAAATCCCCATGCGAAGCATCCGCCGGACGGTCGATCTTGATATCTTCGGGAGTAATGTCGAGTGCCTCAAGCGCCTCCCGCACCATTATTTCTATCCGATTTCGAATCATATATGCGTATCATACCACGCGCCACATCCCCCGCCAAAAAAACTCCCCAAGCCTAACTATATACCTATATTGTCTCACTATAGTATTATACGTCCAAGTAAACACGGGGCTCTCTTAAACTTTAAAGACCTTTCTCAAGATATCGGCTTTCTCGACTTCGCTTGCAACGATAACACGAATATCATCACGCACGCCAAAACACTCTCCGACGAAATCAACTTCTTTCTTGCACGGAAATGGCGTGACGAACACCGATTTTTGATATTGCACACAACCAAGCTTCTTGAGAGCAAAATTTATCGCGCGGCGCGCTTGCTTTTTTTCTTCTGGAATATCAAACATTACCAGTCGCCATTTTTTGTCCCAGATCTTTTGAGACGGAATCTTCCTCTGATCCAAAGCGTATCGCATTGCCCGCTCTCTCCCTTTTTGCGTCAGGAAAAACACGTCGCTCTTGTCCCCTTTTTGTTCAACGAACCCGGCCCGATCGAGACGCACAACCGACCGTTTTATCCTTGCGCGGTCTGCTGAATTTTTTGGATCGAAATATTTGAAGAGCTGTACCACATTCGGTGCCGTTACCGCAACCGCAACAAGGCCAACCGCAAGGAGTGTCGAGAGAATAATCTCTGCAATTTCACCTTTGTTGTATTTTTTCATAATGTATTAATTTAATTTTCTACTATAGTCGTATAATATACTATAGTATATTATACGACTATAGTGTGCAAGAGTATACAAACGATTGATTATCACAGTTGCCTACCCGGGCTGGTAAGCGAGGGGTTGTTTCACCCCTGCCTCCACCGCGATTCCCCTGCTTCATTATTTCCCGCGCAAAACTTGATCAATCGTTCTCGCTATTTTTATAAAATCTTTTTCTTTTTTGCCGCGCGTTGTCTCAGCGGCAGTACCCAGACGAATACCCGACGGGTTAGCAGGAGAGCGTGTGTCGAACGGAATGGCATTCTTGTTGACAATGATATCTAGTTTCTCCAAACGGTCACTCACCTCTTTGCCGCCGACACCGCTTCCCCCCATCCACACATCGACAAGCACGAGATGGCTGTCCGTGCCGCCGGAGATAATCCTCCATCCCAGCTTCGAAAGTTCGTTCGCGAGGACGTTGGCATTCTTTACCACCTGCTTTGCATATTTTTTAAATTCCCCCGTCCCTGCCTCACAGAGCGCCACTGCAATCGCGGCAGTTTGATTCATATGCGGACCACCCTGAAGTCCCGGGAATACTGCCTTGTCTATTTTTTTATCCAAGCCCCGTTCGTCTTTCCGTACGAAAATGAGTGCGCCACGCGGACCGCGGAGCGTCTTGTGCGTTGTCGTCGTCACGATATCCGCATACGGGAACGGCGACGGGTATACGCCACCGGCAATGAGTCCCGCAATGTGCGACATATCCACCATGAGATACGCGGCGACCCGATCCGCAATCTCTCGAAACTTTTTCCAATCAACAATTCTTGAGTATGCAGTAAATCCCGCAATGATCATTTTGGGTTTTTCACGCATCGCGATCTTCATGAGCTCGTCATAGTCAATGCGTTCCGTTTTTTGCGAGAGACCGTACGGTACTTGCGTCCAAAATTTCCCCGTTGCGGAAACTTTGTGCCCGTGCGTCAAGTGCCCGCCATGATCAAGCGACATGCCCATCACCTTGTCGCCCAGAGAAAGCAGACCGACATACACCGCGAGATTCGCCGGTGATCCCGAAAGCGCTTGCGTGTTCACATGCCACATATCCGCACTGAGTTTAAAAAGTTTGAGCGCACGAGCGACACAAAGGTCTTCGACCTTGTCCACGATCGTATTCCCGCCATAGTAGCGCTTGCCCGAATACCCCTCCGCATACTTGTTGATGAACTCTGATCCGAGCGCATCGAGCACATCTTTGGATACATAATTCTCCGACGCAATCAAATTCACGACCTTTTCCTGACGTACCTTTTCGTCTTTAATAAATTTTGCGATTTGCGTGTCTTTCATTTTTTTATGTGGTAACTATATCATACTTTGTTTTTTAAACACCTCCCACCCCTATAGACGTATAATATACTATAGTATATTATACGTCTATAGGGGTGGAATTCTAAATACGCTCAAAAATCGCATAGCGCATCGCGTAAAGATTGTGCTCGTCCGCTTCCCTTTTTTCACTTTTCACCTCTCGCCACAAAGACCAGTCAACTTTGGGAAAAAATGTGTTGCCCGTAAACTCCCCTTCTACAAAAGTAACATGCAATCTGTCTGCAACAGGAAGCGCCTGCGTATATACTTGTGCTCCGCCGATAACGAACACCTCGTCAATGTCCCCCGCCAAAACCCGCGCCTCATCAAAAGAGTACGCAACCAAAACACCCTCGTATGAAAAATCTCCCCGCGTGAGCACAATGTTTTTTCTCCCCGGAAGTGGGCGCCCAATAGATTCAAACGTAGCGCGTCCCATAATAATCGGATGCCCCATCGTCGTCTCTTTGAAATACGCAAAATCCGCCGGCAGATGCCACGGTATTTTTTTACTATCGCCAATCAGGTGATTTTTGTCCATTGCGACAATGAGGGAAAGCATCCTTTTAGTTTAGCACACGAACAAAAGCCTCGCTTCTTCCTCACGGTTATCCCATGGAGGAAGCGAGGCTTTATAACACTACCATCCACAATGACGAGCGATAATGCTGTAGATTTCTTCGTGAATTTGTAGAGGAATGCGTGTCCCATCGATAACAACAACCTTATCGGGTAATCCCTTTACAAACGCTTGAAACCCCGTACGTACAGACTCGTACCATCCAAGGGGTGCAACATCAAAGTCCGAGGTGTGTGTACTGTCCGCGAGGGAACGTTCGCGCGCCGTTTCAGCGGGAACATCCAAAATGACATATAAACTTGGCTCATGTTTCGCAAACACAAGCCTCCTCATCCGCCAAAACTCATCTTCAAGCTCGTGCGCTTCCTTTGCGTACACTTGATACGCAAGCGTCGAGGAGTCAGAGCGATCAGTGCAAACAACAAAACCATTTGTGACTTGCGGAATGACAAATTTCTTCATCCATTCGTTCCGCGCCGCCCACATGAGGAGAAACTGCGTGAGTGCATCCGCTTGCATCCCGAGTGGAGACTTGAAGACGGTGCGTAGCTCCTCTGCAAGAGGCACCCCTCCCGGCTCACGCGTAAAAACAATCTTTCTTTGCTCTTTCTGTGAACGCTCTTCCAAAAGCCGCATCTGTGTTCCTTTGCCTGAACCATCCATGCCGTCAAAAACAATAAATGGTACTTGTTGTTTCATAATAATCTCCTTACTATACAACATTCTTGGGAACAAAAAACCCTATACACGAACACAGCGAATCACCCTTGGAAAGCACGCACGACATGATATACTAAAGAAATTATGGCACTTTCAGACAAAACAATTATTGAACAAAGAGAACGGGGCGATATCATAATCGAACCTTTTAAACGCGAGAATCTTGCAACTTCAAGTTATGATGTTTCGCTTGGCGAATGGTATTTCCGCGAACAAAAACCAAAAAATTTTTTTGGAGTCTACAATATTTATAATCAGTCCCATACCGAAAAAGTATGGGGTACGGAACCAATTCGTGCCGAGTATGCAAAGGATATTTTAAAACTTACCCCCGAAGACCTTGAGGGAATTCATCCGGATGATAGAGTAATTATCCTCGAACCCGGTGAAACAATTTTAGGTCATACCGATGAATTCATCGGCGGACGTGAACATATCACTACCATGATGAAAGCGCGCTCCTCTCTTGGCCGCAACTTTATCGAAGTCTGCAAGTGTGCCGGATGGGGTGATGTCGGTTATACCAATCGCTGGACCATGGAGATTACGAACAACTCGCGCCATTATGCAATCCCTCTTGTCGTGGGAAGACGCATTGCGCAAATCATTTTTTTTGAAACAGGGCCAATCCTTGAAGGAGATTATACTAAAACAGGCAAGTACCAAAGTGGAGGTTCATTTGAAGAACTCAAAACCGCATGGAAACCGCAAAACATGCTCCCCCGACTCTATAATGACCGCGAGACGAGAAAATCTTCACACGATTGACACACAAATAGAGCAAAGGGTAATATTGCGAAAGAGGCACATTAACCAACCGAAAGGAACCATCATGAAACAATATCACGACCTCTTGCGACACATTACGGAAAACGGTGCGACAAAAACTGATCGTACCGGCACGGGAACAAAGAGTGTGTTTGGGTATCAAATGCGTTTTGATTTGCAAAAAGGTTTCCCTTTGGTCACCACCAAAAAAGTCCCTATGAGACTCATCATTAGTGAGCTCTTGTGGTTTCTTGCAGGCGATACGAACATTAAGGATCTCGTTGATAATGACAACCACATTTGGGATGAATGGCCTTACAAAGCATATTTGAAAAAACAGGGAAATCCTGTTCCAAAAACCGACACAGAGGAGTGGAAATTGGGGCTCGCTGAATTTATCGGCAAAATAAAAAACGATGCTAATTTTGCTAAAGAGTACGGCGAACTTGGTCCCGTCTATGGATACCAATGGCGTTCGTGGCCAACCTCTAATGGGGGTCATATCGATCAAGTAGCTCAAGTTGTCGAACAAATCAAAAAAAATCCCGATTCTCGCCGTCTCATCGTCTCTGCATGGAATGTCGCCGATATCGAGGAAATGGCAAAGTCGGGGATTCCTCCCTGTCATGCCTTTTTCCAATTCTATGTTGCGGACGGCAAACTCTCATGCCAGCTATACCAAAGAAGCTGTGACACATTCCTCGGGGTACCATTCAATATCGCATCCTACGCGCTCCTCACGATGATGGTCGCGCAGGTGTGCGGTCTTGAGCTCGGCGAATTTGTGTGGGTCGGTGGCGATACGCACCTCTACTCAAACCACATGGAACAAGTAGCCCTGCAACTATCCCGTGAACCGCGGCCGTTACCGACGATGCGTATCAACCCCGACGTCAAAGATATCTTTGGTTTCAAATACGAAGACTTCTCGCTCGAAGGGTACGACCCGCATCCGTCAATCAAAGCACCCGTGGCAGTATAGGCAGTCTGGTAAACTGCAAAGAGGACGGTCGCTTCGCGACCGCCCTCTTTCTTTTTTCTTATATAAAGCTTTACTTCACCTCAATCCCGGCACTGCGCGCGGAACCTTCGATGATTCTCATTGCGGCGTCTATGTCGTTGGCGTTCAAATCTTTCATCTTGCGCTCGGCGATCTCACGAACCTGCGCTTTGGTCACTTTGCCCACTTTGCTCGTGTTTGCCTTTTTTGAACCCTTCTCGATTCCTGCGGCTTTGAAGAGAAGCCCTGTTGCGGGAGGAGTCTTGGTGGTAAACGTAAACGAACGGTCTTCGTAGACAGTAATCACCGTTGGGACGATATCGCCCATGTTCGCGCGGGTCGCATCGTTGAATTTCGTAACAAATTCGCCGATATTCACGCCTGCTTGACCAAGTGCCGGTCCCAAAGGCGGCGCAGGGGTTGCCTTGCCTGCGGGGATCTGTACTTTTACCTTTTTAGTTATTTTCTTTGCCATAGTTAGTTTTGTAAGTTTTATAAGGTTAATAAGTTCTATAAGTTTTCATCCTTTGTTCTTATAAACCTTATATAACCACTGATTGCTTTTAACAATTCTGTGTATTTATCAGCTAGCTCATTTGTTACACTATCTTCTATAAATCCTTTTTTAGAAGACCTTAATATATTTCTCTTTGTCTCTTCAGCTTCACCTTTAGCTATATAAAGATATCTGATCTTCTCTTTATACGAGTGCCTAGTATACCCTTCTGAAATATTATTTGCAACAGAAGCGGAAGATCTTCGGATTTGATCTACGCTCCTCCATTTTTCATCACTTGGAAATTTACTTGTGATTTTGTGAAGTGCGATCTCTAGGTCTTCTGCCATTTGGTAAATTTTTAGATTTTCAAGGCCAGTCGCCATTTCTGTTTCACTTTATCAAACTTTTCTAACTTATTCAACTTATTAAACTTGTCGAATTAGATTTTTCGAATTTGTAAAAAATCTAATTCGACGGGCGTTTCGCGACCGAACATAGAAACCAAGACTTTTGCGCGGCCGCGGTCATTGTCCACTTCGGACACTTTACCCTCGAGGTCTTTGAACGGTCCGTCGACAATCATAATGTGGTCACCCACCACAAGATCAATATTGTGCTTTGGCGTACCCGCAGCGATACGCTTGAAAAGTGTCTCCGCTTCAGCAGGGTCAAGAGGAACCGGTGTAATACCCGCGCCCACAAACCCCGTCACGCGCGGCGTGTTGCGTACCGCATACCACGAATCATCCGTTACAATCATCTCCACGAGAATGTAGCCGGGGTAAATCTTTTCCTCGACTTCTACGCGCTTGCCACCCTTGACCTTGATCTTTTTCTCGGTGGGTACAATGACGTTAAAGATTTTGTCCTCCATACCGAGCGACTCGATGCGTTGTTTCAAGTTGCGCAAAACCGCATTCTCATACCCCACATAAGTGTGAATTGCATACCAATTGCGCTCTCCGGTTGCTTCTTGTTTTGCCATAAATAATAAAAATTAGATGACCAACTTTTTGACGATAAAAGTAAAAAGCGTATCAAAGGCGCCCAGATAAAGCGACGTCGCCACCGAGAGCACAATCACTAACACGGTAAAACCCACCACCTGAGGTCGGGTAGGCCATGAAATATGCTTTAATTCCCCTTTTGTGTCACGGATGTAATCGATGAATTGCATGGTAGTTTTTCTTTATTTATTTAAAAAACCGCCCCGAGAGGCTTTCTTTAACCATACTCCTTTCGGTTCAAAAAGTCAACGCGTGCGGGCTTAACGGGTATACCCCGATGAGACCTTGCCGAGCTGGGACGACTGGATGGCTCTTTCATATCCACGCAGTCATGGAGCACAAAAACTATTGAACCGTATTGTTGATACGGCGAAAATGGTTTTTGCGGGAACGACGCGTTGTACGGAAAAGTGGCGCATTTTTATGTAAGCTAAGTGGAAAAGGTCAGTAATACCCTTAGAACCCATCAACTATCTTCCCCCTTCCCTGAAACCCTTATTTTTGGCTACAAAACTTCGTCTCGTACTCACCATAATTCATTATGGTGAGTACTCCCAACTTGTTTTTCGCCTAAAAATAATGGTTTCAGAGGCGGGTACCGCGAGATAGTGGATGGGTTCTTAACGAATTTCGTAGCCTATCGTCACCGTTGAAGTGATCTTCTCTTCACCCTGCGGAAGCTCGGGTGGGGTAGCTTTTTCCGCCACTCCCAGAGACGCCGTCATAACC
>LCOP01000004.1 GCA_000996605.1 Parcubacteria group bacterium GW2011_GWA1_47_8 | reverse complement strand
TACGAACCATAATTCATTATGGTTCGTACTCCGACTTGTTTTTCGCCTAAAAATAATGGTTTCAGAGGCGGGTACCGCGAGATAGTGGATGGGTTCTAAATATCAGTGTTTTGCGCAATCAGCTATTTTCATGCAGTCTTTTTTTTGCCATGATATACTATTCCTAATGTATCTATACGATAAAAATCGCATCACGTACTTTGCAGAGACCGACCGGCGCAACAAGCGCATACCATTCGGCATCAAGGCCGAGGATCGCACGCGCCACATGTACATCATTGGTAAGACGGGTATGGGCAAGTCGACGATGATCGAGAACATGGCGGTGCAGGATATCAAAAACGGCGAAGGTCTCGCTTTCGTCGATCCGCACGGCAAGTCCGCGGAGCTCCTCCTTGACTACATTCCGCCCGAGCGTATCAAGGATGTTATTTACTTTGCGCCGTTTGATATGGATAACCCCATTTCCTTTAACATCATGGAGGACACGGGCGCGGACAAGCGACATCTGGTGGCGAACGGTCTCATGAGCGTGTTCAAAAAGATATGGATCGATGCGTGGTCGGCGCGCATGGAATATATCTTGAGTAATGTTCTTTTGGCACTCCTCGAGTACCCGGATTCGACGCTTCTCGGAGTCAATCGTGTTTTGACCGACAAAGTATATCGAAAAAAAGTGATCGACAATGTACAGGACCCGTCGGTTAAAGCATTTTGGGTCGAAGAATTTTCTAAATATTCAGAAAAGTATACGCAAGACGCGACACCCGCTATTCAAAACAAAGTGGGTCAGTTCACCTCGAACCCGCTCATCAGGAATATCATCGGACAAGCGCATTCAAGCTTTGATATGCGGAAGATCATGGATGAGAAGAAGATCCTCATCGTGAATCTCTCGAAGGGGCAGGTCGGCGAAGGCAATGCGAGCCTCCTTGGGAGCATGATTATTACCAAGATTTATCTCTCGGCGATGTCACGTGCAGACCTTCCTGAGAGTGAACAACAAAAGCTCCCTAATTTTAATCTTTACGTGGATGAATTTCAGTCGTTTGCGAACGAGTCATTTGCCAATATTTTGTCCGAGGCGCGCAAGTACAGACTCTCTCTGGTCATGGCGCATCAGTATATCGAGCAAATGTCCGAAGAAGTGCGAGCGGCGGTTTTTGGCAACGTCGGTACGCAGATCATGTTTCGCGTGGGCGCGACCGATGCCGAGATCCTCGAAAAAGAATATGCGCCGGTGTTTACCGCGGAGGACATGGTAAACCTTGGCTTCACGCAGATATATTTAAAACTTATGATCGACGGTGTTGCGTCGCATCCTTTTTCTGCCGTGACAATGCCTCCGATTGCGCTACCGACGAGAATTACGATGGTGATCCATGCGCCCGATGCCCCCGGAGGAGAAATAGGTGCGTCAGTAGAATCTCCTCGTGAACGGCGGGCTGAGCGGCGTGAAGATCGGTCACCTTATGAGCGTCGCGAAAGGGCGCTTAGTAGTTACCAAGATGGTGTTCCGAGAAGTACGCCGATAAGGACGGAATCACGTGCCACAGTGCATGCATCGGAATACCCTGCGCGCCCACCGAGTTCCCATGAGTCGCGCGAGGTACACCCCCCTAAAAGAAGAGAGGAACAAGAGAGAGTTGAAAAACCTTTCGCGAAAGCGTTCAAAGAAATGGAGTCAGAAATACCTTCGTCCGCGAAACCCTTGGAGCCGGTGTCACTTTCGTCGCTCGCAAAGAATTCTCCCGAAAAGGGCGCAATCCCGCCTTTCAAAAGCAAAGGTCCGACACCCGGGAACGTCAATAATTTAAAAGCCGCGCTTGCGGATGTTTTGAGCAAGAAAGAGCATGCGGAGTCGTCACACAAGAAAGAGGCATCAGCTCATAAAAAAGAAGAATCTAAGCCCCTCCAAAATTTTGCTACCCAAAACTTGGGAGGGCAAGCGCGAGAAGTTCCCGAAGATGTCCTCCGTTCTGTCCTTCGCGGAGAAGATTGATATCATGCGCGCAGTTACGATCATTACAATTTTTTTTCTCCTTGCGCACCATGTTCATGCGCAAGCTTTCATATCCGAGATCATGTACGATGTGTCGGGGACGGACAGCGGGTATGAATGGGGGGAAGTGGGGAACAAGGGAAGTACCCCCGTCGACCTTGCTTCGTGGAAATTTTTTGAAGAAGGTACGAATCATGGGCTTGTTGCGGTACAAGGAAGCGGCGCACTTTCTGCAGGGGCGTATGCGATCATTGCCGACGATGCACAGAAATTTTTAGCCGATCATGCGGGATTTTTAGGAGCGGTGTTTGACAGTTCGTTTTCGCTCAAGAACACAGGGGAAACTATTGCGCTCAAGACGCCGAACGGCACGGTCGGGGATAGTGTCGCATATGTGGGTGACACAGGTGCGGCAGGTGATGGAAATTCTTTACAGAAAATAAGTGGCGTTTGGAAGGCCTCGACTCCAACACCCGGAGCTCCCAATGTTTTGAGTAGCGCGAATACACAGAATACTTCTGCGGCGAATACCGGAAGTAATACATCATCGAAAACCAATACTGTTTCCAACACTTCGTCGGGGGATGCCGCTACCCCCCCCTCTGGAGAGACGGGAATCACCACGCGTATTTACATGACTGGTTCTACGGTTGTCGTCGGTGCGCCTGTCGTGGCTGAAGCGAAAGTGTTTGGATTCAAAGATGAGCCGATTGATACTGCACGCGTTGTGTGGGCGTTTGGCGATGGAGCGACTGCCGAGGGGCGCACGGTGACCCATACGTATTATTATCCCGGAGATTACACGGTTGTGATCGACGCTGTGTCCGGGCAGTACACTGCGTCCGGTCGTGTTCCAGTGCAAGTGATTACCCCGATGATCGCACTCTCTGTCGGCGGAGACCGTATGCGCTCATTCGTTGCTGTCGAGAACAAGGGCGGCGACGAGCTTAATCTGTCGGGATGGCAAATTCTTTCGGGAGAAAAAACATTTATATTCCCCAAAAATACGATTCTTGGTGCGCGGAAGGTGCTGACGATGGCGTCGGAAGTTACGGGGCTCATTACTCCTTTCGGTATCGGGGCGGAGCTCCGTTACCCGAATGGTACGCAAGCAGTCGCGACATCGGGAGTAGTGCAGGGAGAAGAAGTAGCAATTTCACCAAAGGTGAGTTCTTCGAATGTCGTATCTTCCAAACCGCAAGAACCAATTCATGTCCCCGCAATTTCTGTACAAAAAAACTTGGCGGTGAAAGAGAGTGTGCCACGAGAAGACATGAGCGCACCTTCGGGGACCGCACAACAAGCATCTGCCCCCGACCTCCCCGCATCAACAGAAAACAATGCATGGCTCTGGTATACCGCGGTCGCGTTCTTGGGCGCACTGGCATTTGCGGGGATACGTTTTACGCGCAAATTTCAAACGCAAGAATCATCAGATCTCGAGGCGGAAGATTTTGAGATTATAGAAGAGGAAGAGGATAAATAAAAATAGAGAGAAAAGAGAATGGGTGATCTTTGATCCCACTTGGAGGCGAGGCCTCCAAGTGGGGCAAATACTTGCGTAGAATGGTAAATTATGCTATGGTTTTTGCAGTTGTTGTTTGACGAGTCTGATTAAGTGATTTCCTAAACCTAAAAGGAGGAGTGTCATGGTGACTTTGAGTGAGTTGTCAGAGCCGGAGTTGAGAGGAAGATTACAGGAAAAGACCATGTTCGATAAGTATGAAGGAGTTGGTGGTGCCAATGATATTGCGAAAGTGTTGGCACAGAGGTATTTCTCTCAAAAAGGAGGTCGTGTTGCCGGACTCCATGTTCTTTTGGAAAATGCGTGCAACGCGGCATCGTTCGCGCAGTTTCAGCGTGACGGGCAAACGCTAGAGAGTTACAAGAAAGCACTTTGGCATTTCCGTGTACTCACGTATCGTGCCCAGATTATGGCATGCACTGAAGACATCGAAGTAATCATGGGGGGACCATCGCGGTATGATCGACTCTTCAATACTAAGAAGAGAAGATGGCTTGACTCCCTATCCCTTGTTGCACTTGAGGGTACGGGGCGGGGGCGACTTGCGGTGGGCGAGTATGCAGATGCGGTAGAGCGGCTTGACTTTGCCTTACAGCGTTCTGTGATAGAGCCATCGATACGACTCCTTCTCCTCGTTGGGATGCTTGAGGCACGGACGGCTCAGTGGTTTAAAGAAGGAGGTTGCTTGCAAGAGCTCGTGAGGTGTCACGAGGGCTTACACGTGGCTCTTAAAACACCTCGGGGTATGTCTGTTAATCAGTATATACACGAACGAGTGTATCAGCGACTCGCTTATGTGGAGCCGAAGCTTGTTGGTGTCGTTCCCGCTCTCTCGCGGAGGCGTCAACCTCGCCTCTCAGCTTGCTCTTAACTACATTTTTCGGCATTTTGCCACAGAACTCCGTGTAACCTACGGGGTTTTTCTTTTGGCGGGGTTGGTGGTATGATTGCTTTTATGTCGGAAAAAGCTAAAAAAACTATCCTTGTTACGGGAGGTGCCGGGTTTATTGGGTCAAACCTTATCGAAAGGCTCGTACAGGATCCGAATAATAGAGTCGTTTCTCTCGACAACTATTTCACCGGTAAAAAAGAAAATCATATTCCCGGGGCGGAGTATATTGAGGGGCACACGAAGGATATTGCAAAGTTAATCAACTTTACTCCTGACCTTGTCTATCATCTCGGAGAGTATTCGCGGGTGGCAAAAAGTTTGGAAGAGCCTGAGCTTGTTTGGGATCTTAACATTGCGGGGACATTGAGCGTACTCGAGTTTTGGAGAAAAACAAAATGTAAGCTTGTTTATGCCGGTTCATCGACGAAGTTTGTTTCTGCTCGAGATGATGGGGTTGAAGGGCGCGACCTCTCACCCTACACATGGGCAAAGGCAATAAATTCTGAACTCGTTCATAATTATGGACGATGGTATGACTTACCATATTCAACAACTTATTTTTATAATGTATACGGGCATGGTGAGCGCGGGGGCGTTGATAGCTACGGGACGGTCATCGAGACATTTAAGCAAAATTTCCTTAATAATAGACCTCATGAAGTGCGCATGCCGGGTACGCAGACCCGCGCGTTCACTCATGTGAATGATACCATCGACGCTCTTTTGTTGGTGGGGGAGAAAGGGGTGCGGGATGAATACGCCGTGTCGTCGCAGGATGTATGCTCTCTCTTGGATGTTGTAAATATGTTTGGCGGAGATGTTGCAATGTTGCCGCAAACAAAAACAAGCCGTTCTTCGGGGGCCATGGACACCGCAAAACTTGAGGCTCTTGGGTGGAAACAGAAACAAACGCTTGAAGACTATATTCGAAAGATAAAAGAAGAAAGTTCAAAGTAGGTTGCATTTTTGGTGTATTCGTGTTATTATAAAAATGGTAGTTTGGTCTTTTAAACAACAAGAGGAGTATCATTATGTTTGGATTTTGTTAGTCTGCGGTATTGATTCACGGGCTCCATTTAGGGGCTGACGATTGGCACAACATTATGTTCGGAAAAAGTGGTTACGGTAACGAGGGGCGTATTTTGCGCGGACTTAAAATTGCTTATGAAGAAGATGCCCAGCTTATCTTTTGGGGGATGGGAGCATCAGAAATTGACGGCGTAAAAGAGGGGCAGTATATCTTTGATTATGCCATGAAGCATTTGGCGAAGATTGCCCTACATCTTGGTGCGGATGTTGATGGTGTGGAAGCTTTTCTCCATAGCAGATCGGTGATTAACACTTCAACAAAAAACACTCGCGAGGAGATTGCTGAGGCGATGAATTTTTTGAGCAGGCATGCCATCAAGCGTTTGTTCATCGTTTCTTCTCCAACTCATGGCGGTCGGTGTTTCACTGAAGCCGAAGTTTTGCGTCTTGGTGAGTTCGCTGTCGGTGAACTTCAAGTGCTTACCGTCGGCTCTGATGTGAGTTATTTTGGTTCGACACCCAAGGATGTGGTTATTATTGAACCGCCGCATCGCGGAGATCGTGTCCAAACAAACCCGCTCAGTGTGACTGCTCGTAAGGCGATGAGGAGGTCTCGTGAACCTGACGGCGCTGAGTTCTTGAAAGCACTTGCCGAGTTCGTGGATACATACGAGACATTGTAAAGGAGGTAATTTTTGCGGGTTGTGCATAAAAGCACAGCCTGCTTTTTTTTTGATAAATACCATGTATACTTATTTCAGCATGAAAAAAATACTTATTTTCTCTCTCGCGTATTATCCAAACTATGTTAGTGGGGCAGAGGCGGCAATTAAAGAAATCACCGACCGCATTGACCCAAGCGATATTGAATTTCATTTGGTGACGCTCCTTTTTGATACAAAGCAAGAAAGAGAAGAAAAAATGGGGAATGTGATTGTTCATCGGGTTGGTTTTGGGGGAGCATATCTTTCAAAAATACTCTTTGTTCCCTTGTCTGCGCTAAAAGCACGCGCTCTTGACAAGGAACATCATTTCGGCGCGTTGTGGGCAATGATGACCTATATGCTTTTCCCCGTAGTTTTTGCACGCATGTTTGGTGTTCGTGCTCCCCATATTCTTACCCTTCAAGATGGCGACCCTTATGAAAAAGTTTTTGAACGGTGGTTTATTTGGTCGGTTGCGCCGATCCTTAACTATGGGTTTCGTACGGCATCCATGATTCAAGCAATCTCCGTTTTTTTGGCAGAGTGGCCGCGCAAGCGTGGCTACCAGGGACCCGTGGAGCTCATTTATAATGGGGCAAATCCTCGCGACCTCAAGGACGCGGTTTCTACAGACGAGATAGAAGCAATGAAGCAAAAACTTGGTAAAAAATCCGTAGATATTTTTTTGGTAAACACTTCGCGCCTCGTCCATCAAAAAGCATTTGACGATACCATTCGCGCGCTTGCTAATCTTCCGTCACACGTCAAATTTCTCGCGGTGGGGGACGGCGAAGATGCGCCAATGCTTAAAAAACTTGCGGAAGACCTTGGTGTTGCCGACCGCGTTATTTTTACCGGAAAGGTTGACCGAAGCGTGGTGACACTTTATCGTCGCGTGTCAGATATTTTTGTGGCACCGAGTCGTTCGGAAGGTTTGGGGAATGCGTTTATTTCCGCGCTCGCATCACGCTTGCCCCTCATTGCAACACAGATTGGCGGTATGGCAGACTATGTGTTTGATGAAAAGCATAATCCGGATAAACAGGCGACCGCGTGGGTGGTGGACCCGAATTCTCCCGATCAGATAGCAGAGAAAGTAAAAGAAATTCTTGCAAATCCGGAAAAGGCAAAGCAAATATCTGCGTATGCGCGGAAGATGGTGGAAGAAAAATACGATTGGGACAACATTGCAAAAGAGATGAGGGGTAAAGTGTTCGAGCCGGTTCTCAAGTTGGTGCATTAAGTGATTCAAGCTTGCTTTGCGCGGTAGTTTTTTGAAGAAAAGTTTAATGCAATCCAACCTGACGCTTCTTTTCTTCTTCGCTTCGAAGTATATCTCTCGTTGTTTTGTATCTTTCTGTCACTTCAGAAAAAACAAAATTGTTGTCAAAGGTTGCTCTGAGTACTTCATGCCAAAAGTCTATTCGTGCTCGTGCAAGTTCGTATGTGCTCCCCTCGGTGCGGGGAAGCCATCCTGTGTAAAAGCGTATGAGTTCAACGAGACGATAAACGCGCATAAGTTTAAGGGAAAATGATTCTTCGGTCGTGCGATTGTTCCGTATATATTCCACGAGCGCGTGGGCAACTTGCGGTTCATAAAGCGACATGAAGTTTATAAAACGCGCCCAGCTTTCATGTTTGTTGCCAAAATGAAACGACGCATGATCAAGGAAATAAATATGATTTTTGTTGATGCGGATATTTTGCGGGGTGAGGTCCCAATTCGCGAGAAAACCACCATATTGTTCTATGGCGTCCTTATTTTTATTTAAAAGCTGAAAACTTTTCTCAAGAGTTTCTTTGATTTGTTGATTTTTTGTTTCCGCAGCTTCTATCTCGGTGGTGTATGTTTTGCACTTTTGCAGGTAGTCATCCGCGCGCATCTCTCCAAAAGTGCGACGCACTGTGCGCGCGTGTCCGTATGTAGTTGCGTGTACTTGCTCCTGCGTTTTTAAAAGAGAAAGCGCAAGAGTAAATTGTTCAGGAACAGACCTCTCGGTGAAAGAAATTTCTTGTTCTATAAATTCACTTACGGTGATTGCTCGACCGCATTCTTTTGTGAAAAGCAGTTCTTTGGGTGAGTGGAGAATATCGTGCGCGAAATCCATCTTGTCGAGTGTGTCGCGGCAGATTCGTTCAAGAGGAGTATTTTTTTTGCACCACCAATCGGGCGAGTGAGATATCGCTCACCTTTGATATGTAGCTGGTCTGCATCAAGAGAAAATCCATGCTTTGCGAAAATCGGCATAACCTGCTGTATCTCAGAGGCGCAATATTCCTCCCATCTTTCTTTTTCGGTGTCGTTGTTTTTCATGAGGTGATTTTTGAAAGAGTTTTTATATAGGCATCCCAATTTGCTTCGTATTTCAAAAACTCTTTTTCGGGGTATGCACTAAAGGGGAGAATTTCCGGTCGGAGTGGTGGTGTTTCTGTTATTATTGCGCGTGCGCGACGACGAACCGCACGATGCAATATCTTTAAGAAAATATTTTTTTCCGCTCTTCTGAGAGCATTGGTGTCTGTTTCAAAAAAGATAAAAGGTTTCTTGATAATACTGGTGATAAGAAGGATTGGCAACTCTACTGACGCACCGTTTTGTACATAAATTATGTTAGATTTTTTTGTTTCTTTCCCGAGTTTTATGGTGTAGTCAATGATTCTCATGAGAGAAAATTTTCGTTTGTCGGTGGTGATGATGGATACCCCCTCGATTTGCTCGGGGTATTTACCGTAGGTTACGATAGTCACCTTGTGTCTTTGGGTTGCCATGCGCTTGGCGAGCTCCTTATTGTATTGGGCTATCGGCTCAGTGTCTGGCGGGTAGAGCGGTGTGGCGAGAACGATTTTCATATATACAAATCTACCATGTTTTTGGAAAAGAAGGGAGTTTGTGTTTGATAAATTGTTCGCTTCGCGGTAGTCTGAAGGGATGAAGATTCTTATTGCCACAGGAATATATCCTCCGCAGATTGGCGGCCCGGCAACGTACAGTAAATTACTCGCGGACAAACTTCCAGAGCAAGGTCACGTCGTCAAGGTCGTGAACTTTGGCTCCGTGCTCCATTTGCCGTTCGTTGCGCGGCACACGGCGTATTTTTTTAAGGTGGTGCGTGCGGCATGGGGAGTGGACTGTGTGTACGCACAAGATCCGGTTTCTGTCGGACTACCGGCAATGCTCGCGGCAAAACTCTTGCGTAAGAAATTTTTCCTCAAGGTCGTCGGGGACTATGCGTGGGAGCAGGGAGTTCAGCGTTTCGGTATAACGGACATGATCGATGATTTTTCGAAAGTGCACGAAGAGCATGAGGGGTATTCATTTATGGTGCGCCTTTTGAAGCGCATCGAGTGGCGTGTTGCGATGGGCGCTCGCCACATCATCGTGCCGAGTAATTACCTCAAGGGGATTGTGGTTAATTGGGGAATCCCTGATTCAAAAATTACCGTTATTCACAACGGCTTTGATGCACCCGTGATCAAAGGAAACAAAGAGACTCTGCGCGCGGGGCTCAGTATGAGCGGATACACGATGCTTTCTGTCGGACGTCTCGTGCCGTGGAAAGGATTCGTGGAGCTTATTGGAATGATGCCGAACATACTCCTGCGTATTCCCGCCGCGCGACTTATTATCGCGGGGGATGGTCCCGACCGAGATGCTCTCGCAAAGAAAATAGCAAGCCTTCACCTCGAACAAGCGGTGACGCTTGTCGGCAAGCTTCCGCAGGAAAAATTATTTGAATATATCAGAGCGAGCGATGTGTTCGTGCTCAATACGGCGTATGAAGGGTTTGCGCATCAGTTGCTCGAAGTGATGGCGCTCGGTACACCGATCGTGACGACGAATGTCGGGGGCAATGAAGAAATGCTCGAAGATGGAAAGAATGGTCTTTTGGTTACGCACAATGAATTCGAAGATTTTGTGCAGGCAATCGCGAAGCTCCACGATGACAAGGTGCTTGCAGAGACACTCACCAAAAATGCGAAAGACAGGCTTACCGCATTTAGCAATGAGCGCATGCTTGCTGAAACCGCGCAGGTGCTTGCGGGGAAGTAGATAAGCACTCCATACTGTAATCATGAAAATTCTTTCCGTCTCATCAGATCGTACTGTATTTGAACAAGGAAGCGCGGTCCGGTCGCGCATCCTTGAGTACGGGCGGCTCGTCGACGAATTTCGCATCATCGTTTTTGCAAAGAAAAGCTTGGGATTTGTGGAAACGTCATTTCCGCCAAACATATTTTTATATCCGACGAAGTCGCGTTCGAAGTGGGGGTACATCCCCGGGGCTCTCAAATGCGCCGCGCGAATGAAAGTAAAAGGGGTGCGCGTCGACGTCGTCACGGCACAGGACCCGTTCGAGAGCGGTATCGCCGCTTTTCTTCTCGCGCGTATTTTTCAGGCGAAGTTACACTTGCAGATTCACACCGATCTGTTTAGTCCGCATTTTAGGGAAGAATCTTTCATGAACCGTATTCGTGTGCGCGTGGCGAAATTTTTGATACCGCGCGCGGATGCGATACGGGTGGTATCAAAAAGAATCGAAGATTCTTTGTCAAAAGTCAAAAGTCAAAAGTCAAAAGTTTCCGTACTTCCTATTTTTGTCGATACGAAAGCGATAGAAGAAGTGCCGATCACGACCGATCTCAAGAAGAAGTATTCAGAGCTCGACATGCATATTCTCATGGCTTCACGCCTTTCCCCTGAAAAGAACATTCCGCTCGCAATTTCTGCGATGAAAGGTATTGTCGCGCGATACCCTAAGGCAGGCCTTATCGTTGTAGGCGAAGGGACAGAAGAATCACGGCTCAAGGAGTTTGCAGGGCAGGTAGGACTTTCAGAACACATTATCTTTGAAGGATGGAAGAAAGATCTCGTTTCGTATTTGAAAACCGCGGATGTGTTTTTATTGACTTCAAATTACGAAGGATACGGGATGACGATTATCGAGGCGCTTGCGGCAGGATGTCCCGTCGTGATGACCGATGTAGGTTGTGCGGGGGAAGTGGTGCGTGAGGGAGAGAATGGTTTGATTGTACCAGTGGGAGACCGGGAAAAACTCGAACGCGCGCTCGCGCAATTTATTTCTGGCGAGGTGAAACTTGAAGCATCTCTCCCGCGGCTCCTCACCAAAGAAGAATATCTCGCCGCGTACAAAAAATCGTGGGAGGATGTGTTACGATAGTTTTTTGAATATCACAAAAAGGGAAACGAATCATTGTAGCCACACAATACTTTGAATAATCTTATCGATGGCTGAGAAATTTGTGGGGTCGTTATGCAGTGTTACCCCTAAATATTTTCCAGGATAAGTTGGGATCGGGACAATATAAAGAATAAAATTATAGTTACTACTTCCAGGGTAATACTCGTTTATGCTGTAGAGGTAAGAGTGCTGTCCTGCAACGAGGGTTTGTTTTTTTGTTACAATCTTTTCGTTACCCCTCACAGAATATTCTTTAGAATGTAAAATTTGTATACTGATTGTCCCGTCATTATGAGCTTCTCTGGTAGGACTAGATATCCAAAACTGCCCGGACTCCTCTTTCCCGTCTACGGGAGACCCAAGTATATTTTCCCCCACCGTAAACTCTTTTGGGTAATTAAGCTCAAAACCATACCTTTTATTAGTATAAAGGTTATAGTCCTTCGTGCTTGATGAGATAATACCCGCGTACTCTCTTTTGTCTGGAATAATGTATGGTATGGGAGGGTACGGTGTAGTTGTCGCAAAACCTAAAGGCGGACTCACGGGGGAAAATAGTGTTCCTTTGTAATTTACGAAAGGATACATTTCTTGGATTTGTTTTTTATAAGAAAACCAACCAACGCCAAATCCTCCCAAAAATAGAAAAGTTCCGACAATCAATGTTATGATTTTTTTTGGTAAATCCATAATGTTTACTATAGCATTTATCTATCCTCATTTCAAAAAAAAAGAGGGCACTTTGTGCCCTCTTAAAACTAACAAAACAACAAAAAGCCAGATGAATTTATGGATTTATCTTTACATTTGATGATTGGTAATACCTGTTGGAATCGCCATTGATGCAATTATCCACCTGAAAACTCTTAAGGAGCCAGCCGTCCATGACAACTTTTGCAAGGGGGTCTTGCTCTTTAGAGCCACTTCCATTGTACTGAACATTGAAGTCAAGATGAACACCCATGTTTGCGCTTGTGGGAGTGTTCCCCATATACCCTAAAAGTTTTCCTTGGGGGATAATGTTGCCAACATTAACCAACGCGCGTGTTTTCATGTGGAGGTAGCCAGTTTTTATGCCTGTTCCCATGTGTTCAATACGAACATAAAAACCAGCTCCGCCAGTTCCTGTTTCAGACACTTCCACTACCGTTCCTCCTGCCGCCGCGAGGATAGGAATGTTGGCGACAGAAGGATCCGGGTACACGATATTACCGCTCGCATCCACGGCTTTTCCTGAAAAATCAATAGAAAAGTAGCCATTCCATTGATGTCCCGAATGCAAGTAGCTGCACCCCGTACCACCAATTTCGGTGGTTACTTTCCAAAAATTCCCGTCAAATGGCATCTTGAGCTCAAGTGTTGGAGTGAAGCTAAGTCTCAAGAACGGACGGTAGTCGTCACCCGCGTATCGCGAGCTGCGGAACATGTTGAATTTGTTGGTGGTTTGCCATGGACTCATTTGAAATCCATAGTTAAACCTTGAACCCAGCTTCCATTCATTGTACCACTGCGTGATATTTACTCCTTGCCACTGGTTTGCTATTGGCGGCGACAACCATCCAAGAGAAGTAACTCCCGGTTGGTTGTTCCACGTCATTCCCGTGTTCCAATTATCGTTTATGATGCTCAGATTTGTCCACGTTGTTGATGAGCTACCTCCACTCGCGTAAGGCATGAGGAATAAGCCAGCCTCGCTTACGTCTTTTGGTAGTCCATAGAGGTCAAGTTTGAGGTATGTTCTATATGTGTCACCCCATCCTCCGATTTGCAATCGATCATCCTGAACGAAGTTTTGTCCATAGTAAACGTTGGTAATCCAACCGTCCACTATATGTGGTATGCTAACCAATGGATCAGTGTTTGACGCTCGCGCATCAATTACCGCTTTGGTCGGATATGGCATCGGCTGATACCACACCGTGACCGCACTTGCTGACACGGCAAACCATGCACTGAGCATGAGTACTGCAAACAACATCGTAATACGCTTCATACGCTACCCCTTTTGTGTTGTTGAAGGAACATAAAATGCCTCGCGGGATGCAAGGCAGGTGAAACTGAAGAAAGTATATCATTTGTCACGGGGGGGGGGCGCAAGCAAATGTGTGGAAAGCTTCCTTCGTTTACGTTTGCAATATCGCAAAAAAGTTTTCTTCGCCACTGGGGCGGCGGATTTTCTCGAGGCGTTTGACGGTGAGCCCCGCTTCCTCGGCAAGCGAACGAATTTCGTGCGCGGTAAGCGCGTGTACAAAGCGCACGTTTTTTTTTGTATTAAAACCAATGATTGCATCGCCGAAATCCAAGCGGGTAAGCCCGGATAATTTTTTGAATGCAAAGAGAAGGATGGTCCACGGCCGCGCGCGCCACACATTCCATGCGGTAAGAACGATGAGACTTTCCGGTTTTACCACACGCGCCATTTCGCGGAGAAACTCTACCCGATAGGCGTGCGAGGGGATGTGATGAAGGACCGCAAAAGAAACCACTACATCAAAACTCTTGTCGGCAAAAGGGAGTGCGAGCGCATCACCGACGACGAATGTTGTATTGGCGCGTTCACGATTCTGTTCGCGCGCAATCTCAATCAGCTCTTTTGAAAAATCGAGACCGGTGTATGAGAGTGACTTGCCTTCGAGTACTCCCAAAAAACGCCCATTGCCGCAACCGACGTCGAGGATGTGTGCGCCGTCGGGAATCAGGTCGCGGACAAACCGAAGTTCCGGCCAAAACCATTTTCGCGTATGCGAAAAGTCGGAGGATATTTTGTCGTAGCCTTTTCGCGATGCCGCGAGGATTTCGTTTGCATATTCCGCGTTCATAGGTAGTATAGACTAAGTCGAAAGTTAAAAGTCTGAAAGTCTTAAAGAGAGATATGCATCTTCTTTCGACTTTGCGACTTCGGACTTTTGACTAGTATACATGCTTTTCCAAGACATAAAAACCGAACGAGATTTGAGCCTCCTCAAGCGGCGGGTTCTTGCCGATAAAGGGCTTTATGAGAGGATTCTTCGCGTGCGTAGTGAAATGCATAATATCGAGGGGAAACACTCGTCTGTGGTCAAAATTTGGCCTCAAAATAGCACCTTGATCAAAGTGAGCGAGGCGCACAAAATGCCCACAAACGCTGAAATTCTGGCCTTTTATCGGGAGCTGGTTTCCTTGGGGGAAGAGCCCCTGTCTCCCGATGCCGAACTTGTGATGAAGAAGTTGAAAACACGGAGCAACTCGGGGGTGGCGGTGGTGTCGCTCCTCACCAAACCGTTTCCGTGTCCCGGTCGCTGTACGTATTGTCCGACCGAGGAGAACATGCCCAAGAGCTATCTTTCTAAAGAGCCTGCCGCGGCGCGCGCACTTGCGAACAACTTTGATCCGTATGATCAAGTCACCAATCGTCTGCTCGCACTTGAAATCAATGGACACAATACCGACAAAATAGAAATGATCGTCATCGGCGGGACATGGAGCTTCTATCACCCGAAATATCAGGAGGAATTTCTCGCAGAATGTTTTCGTGCGTGCAACAATTTTTCCCACACACCCCCGACCTCGGGTACTCTCGAGGTCGGGGGTGTGCAAACTGCAAAAGGTGAAAAATCTCTTGCCGAAATGCAAACAGAAAACGAAACTGCCGGCGCGCGCATCATCGGGCTCTCGATCGAGACGCGGCCGGATTATATCACGACGTATGAGATCGAGCGGCTTCGCGCGCTTGGTGTGACCAAGGTCGAGATTGGCGTACAGCATCTCGACGATGCGATTTTGAAATTGACGAAACGTGATATGAAGATTGCGGTGGTCATGAAAGCGACCGAGCGTTTGCGCAATGCGGGACTCAAGGTCGTGTATCATATGATGCCTAACCTCCCCGGGTCGACACCCGAGCGCGATATTGCGATGTTCGGCGAGCTTTTTTCGGGCGAGGATTTCCAACCCGACATGCTCAAAGTGTATCCGTGCATGGTGCTCGAAGGGAGCGAACTTTTTGAAACATGGAAGCATGGCCTGCCTGCCGCGTCTATGGCGCAGGCAGGTTGCTTCAAGCCGTATACCGATGAAGAGTTGATACGCGTCCTTGCCGGCGCCAAAAAGCAAGTACCGAAATACGTGCGCATTATTCGCGTGATCCGCGACATTCCGGCGACCTACATTCAAGCGGGAAGCAAGATTTCAAATCTTCGCCAGTGGCTTCTGGCTGATATGAAGAAAAACAGATGGCAGTGTAAATGTATCCGCTGCCGTGAGGTACGCGGGGTGGTCGTGGATCCCGCAAAATTTCCACTTACGCGTGCCGAGTACCGCACAAAGACGGGACGCGAGATATTCCTCTCGTTCGAAGAACTGAATGAAGGGAAACTCGCATCATTTCTCCGTTTGCGCTTGCCGGACAAACGCGGGGAGGAATTTACCGGGACCGCGCTCGATGTCCTCCGTGATGCCGCACTCGTGCGCGAACTGCATACCTACGGACAGCTCATACCGATAGGTGCCGAGGGTACACAGAGCCAACATGTTGGTTTTGGAAAACAACTCCTGATCGAGGCGGAACGCATCGCCCGCGAGGCGGGGTACAAAAAACTCGCCATCATTTCCGGCATCGGTGTCCGCGAATACTACAGAAAGCGCGGGTATGCGCTCGAGGGCACCTATATGGTAAAATATCTTTAAGTATTGCGTTGTGGCACATGTGTGCTACAATCTACGTATGACTACAAAAACATCTTTCGTGCGTGCTCGCATAGAACCTTCAATAAAAAAGAAGGCTGAAATGGTATTGTCCCAGATTGGCATATCTCCGTCAGAGGCAATTAATGTATTTTATCGACGTATTGCAATCGATAAAGGAATACCATTTTCTCTCAATGTGCCAAACGCAGAAACACGCAAGGCGATTGAAAATATAAAGAAAGGAAAATATAAAACGGTGTCTTACGAGCAGTTTGCGGAAGAAATGCGCAAGGTCGCTTAATCTTGATATGCTATGCGCTTGGTTAACTATTCGCCGATATTAAAAAAAGACCAAGCGCGTATGGTGGGGCGAGGTAAAGACGTCGAGAAGTTTCTCAAAGCTGTTTTTATCCTTGCGACAAAAGGGAACCTCCCTGTTCAGTATAAAGCTCATAAATTACGGGGTGAGTATGCAGGGTACTGGGAGTGTCACCTTGAATCTGATTGGCTCCTCGTGTACACACTTACATCAGAAACAGTGTTTGTTGCGAGAACAGGAACCCACAGCGACCTCTTTGAATAAAAATGAAACTCCTCATTCTTACGCAGAAAGTAGATATGAACGACGATGTCCTCGGGTTTTTCCACGGGTGGGTTGCAGAGTTTGCAAAGCATTGCGAGCAGGTAACGGTCATTGCGCTCGGGGTGGGGGAATATGATTTACCGAAAAATGTACGGGTGTTTTCTCTCGGCAAAGAGAAAGACGCGGACTTGCGCGGAATAAGACGCGGACTTGCGCGGACGATGTATTTCGTTCGTTTTTATCGATATATCTGGCGCGAACGCGAAAATTATGACACCGTGTTTGTGCATATGAACCAAGAGTATGTTTTACTCGGTGGAATTTTTTGGAAGATACTCGGCAAGAAGATTACTTTGTGGCGGAATCATTACGTCGGTAGTCTTTTGACGCGTATCGCCGTACTCCTTTGCAATCATGTGTTCTGCACCTCAAAATATTCCTATACCGCACGATTCAAAAAGACGAGTATTATGCCCGTGGGCATCGACACGGATATTTTTAAACGCGATGCGAGCGTAGAGCGAAAAAATAATTCGATTCTTTTTTTAGGGAGGATCTCGCCAGTAAAAAATGTCGATACATTTATTGAGGCGCTTAAAATCCTCGATAGCTCTGGCGTTGTGTTTGTTGCCGATATATACGGTGACGCGGCGGACAAAGATACAGAATATTATAAAAAAGTGAGAGAGAGCGCGGCGTTCTTGGGGAAAAAAGGAATGGTCGTTTTCCATCCGGGTGTTCCACCCAGAGAGACCCCGCGGATTTATAATCAACATGAGCTGTTCGTGAACGCGACCCAACGTGGAAGTTTTGACAAGACCATACTTGAAGCGATGGCGTGTGAATGTCTTGTAGTAGCCTCTAATGAATCAGTAAAGAATATGTTCCCCGAACAATTCTTGCCGAAAGAGCGGAATGTGGCTGATCTGGCGAAAAGACTGCGCGGTGTAATGTCCCTTCTGGAACATGAAAAAGAAGAGTACAGAAAAAACTTTCGCCATCATGCCGTGGAGCATAACCTTACTCATTTGGCTGATACATTATCCGAAATTTTAGCTACCCTGAAAAAACACGTCAATTGTAACATGTAGCGAATTGTGGTATATTTTTAGAAATTAGACGCAAGAATTATGATAATTCATTTCATAAAATTAGTGCAGAAAAAACTGAGTCGTTTTATTCCAGCGACAATCGAGGAGTCTGTCGCAGACCTTCCACCCAAGATTCTCATCACCGGGGGTTTGGGATTCATTTTCTCTCACGTAACCGAATATTTCGTGGCAAAGGGTTGGCGGGTGGTGGTTATTGACAATCTTTCAGAAGGTTCATGCCCGGAGATCATTGATGGCTCTTTTATGCACTATCCTCTCCATATGGCTAATCCGAAAGTGGTCAATATTATCCTCAAGGAAAATCCGGACTACGTCATCCATGCTTCGTCGGTTACCGATGTCGATTATTCCATCCGTGAACCGTATCGCACGCTCCGCAAGAACATATTGAGCACCCTCCATGTCTTTGAAGCATGCCGCAATCTTTCCAATCTTAAAAAACTCGTATATGTTTCGACCGACGAGGTATACGGGGAATGCGAGGAGCGTGTGTCCGAAGACAAGGTGATGCTTCCGCGGAATCCGTATTCGTGCGCAAAGGCGGCCGGCTCGCTTGTGCGTATTGCGTACGAGAACACGTACCCAACACTCACGGGGAAAACAGCTGAGACAAGATTTTGCAACGTTTTCGGTCCTCGCCAAGATCCTGCGAAGATCATGTCAGCAATCAAAAAGAGCATTGATGAGGGTTATTCCATCCCGCTTCATCAGGAGGGGAAGGGATATCGAGAGTATCTGTATGTTAAAAACATTCCTCCGGCAGTGGACCTCATTTTAGAAAAAGGGTTGGGTGTCTATAATGTGACCTTGAATGATGGATTTACCACCAAAGAGCTCATTGAAAAAGCTCGCGAAGTAACGGGAGAAGAAATAAAAACTCACCCGTCGCACCGCCCTGGTATGGACTTGAAATATCAGATGGATGGTTCGCGTGTCAGAGCACTCGGCTGGGAACCGCTCTACACGTTTGAGGAGGGGTTGAAAGAGTATTTAGTGGGAGGCAGAGAGTAAATATCTGTTTTTAAAAATATAAAAAAACGGGAACACATTGTGCTCCCGTTTGGAATGGTCTAGATGGTCGCTTTAAAGCGAGATGTCGTCCAGTCCCAATTGTTTATTACTCTCTTCGAGGGCTGAAATAAAGCCCTCGAGTGTTCTTACGTATTCTACGGCAAGCTCTTTCGCTTTAGGAGTTCTCAGTTTCGGGATATATTCCGCAATAAGATTACGGAGATTGTCCAGAACGCTTCGGGGTTTATCGTATGTCGTCTCGGGGTTCCTCTTTCCTGCGAGATACTCGAATTCAAACGTCGGAATGTTCGGCAGGAATTGCCCTGCCCGAATGATAACTGCAGGCATGAGGTTGGCAAGTCGATCGGCGTCCATCAGCACCTGTTGTGTGATGGACTGATCGTTTTGATTGAGCTCGCCGTGACGCCACGCTGAATTCCATATCTCAATAATTTCTTCGCTATCGAAATATCCGATAGGTAAGGAATCAAGATGCGCAAGTATTATCACCCCAACATTTTTCATGAACTCTACCTTGTCTTCGTTCTTCTTTGCCATTCTATCCATGGAATGAAGCATCCCTGCGCACCATGCTTTCTCGGCTGTCCGTTCGTCAGGGGGCTATCATCGCTCCAATTTGTGCTACCGTAACATCATGATCCAGCCCGTGTCCGCGATGTGGTCTTTCAGCCGTTTCATGGCGTATTTTGACATCTCGGTAAAAATTGCAAAAAATCTTTTGGTATTCATTGAAACTCTTCATATACACCCTCCTTTTCAACGGAACACCGGGATGGTATTCCTAACTATGTAACTTTTAACGTGTTAGCATAAACACCAGTATTTGTCAATATCGTGCAAAGTGAATGGAAATGGTATATTTTAGGGGAGTTTTTATTCCCTATGCGACACATAAAATTATTCAAACCGTTCGTGAGCTGGTACGCGGTGTGGAATACCGTGAAGGTTCTTCGGAGTGGACAACTTGCGGAGGGTCCGCGAGTCAAGGAGTTTGAAGAGAAATTCGCGAAAAGGTTTAACTTGCAGAATGTTCTTGCAGTCAATTCTGGAACAGCGGCCCTCGAGCTTGCCTACGAACTCGCGGGAATCGGAGAGGGCGACGAGGTGATTACGCCCATTCTTACGTGTACCGCGACCAATATCCCACTCGTGCATAGGGGTGCAACAATTGTGTTTGCGGATATCGATCGTGATTTGAATATCAATGTCGAGGACGTAAAGCGAAAGATCACGCCGCGTACCAAAGCGATCGTATTTGTACACTTTGGCGGAAATAATCGGGGACTCAAAGAACTTTTGGAAATCGCGCGCGAAAAGAAAATCGTCCTTATCGAAGATGCAGCACAAGCGGTCGCATCGCCGTTTTGGGGCAAAGCGAACTTCACCTGTATGTCGCTTCAGGCAATCAAGACACTGACTGCGGGAGACGGTGGTGTGCTCGCCTGCAAAGACCCTACATTGTACGAGAAAGGAAAGCGTTTGCGTTGGTTCGGATATGATCGAGAGAAGAAACAAAAGTTCGGGGACACAGACCTTGTCGAAGCGGGCTACAAGTATCATATGAATGACGTGAGCGCCGCGATTGGATTGGGGAACCTCGAGGTGTTTGATCGGATCCTCGCTCATCATCAAAAACTAATGAATGCGTACGAAGAAGGAGGAATTACCGCGCACCCGTGGTTTGCGACGGTACTTTCCGACAAGCGCGATGCGCTGAAAGAGTACCTGAAACAGCACGGCATTGATGCGGGGATGCACCATTATCGCAACGATCAATACACGATCTTTGGCGGGAGAAAGAAATTTCCCGTGATGGACGAGTTGGAAAACAAATACCTTCTCCTGCCGCTCCACAAAGGAGTGAGCGTGGCGGACGTGAAAAGGATTTGCAGATTAGCGAAAGAATTTAATGATAAGTAATTATGAAATACAAAAATCCAATTGAAATAGAAACTTCATACAGTGAAAATGATATCGGCAGGACTCTGTATGATTTGGTATTGAAACATAAGCCAAAAAAGATCATAGAGTTTGGTGTTCTCTATGGTTACTCAACTGTGGTTATGGCAATGGCGCTTGATGAGATCGGTGAAGGGCATATTTACGCGAACGATCTTTTCGAGGATTATGAGTTCAAGCATTCGACGATGTCTGAAACACAGGCAAACGTTGACCGTTACGGTCTTTCGAAGTATGTTACTTTGCAAAAAAAGAACTTTGAGGAATGGCTGAAGGCGTCGGAAGACTTTGATCTTCTCCATGTGGATGTGTCAAACAAGGGCGATACGATAGAGCGCCTGTATGAGGCTGTTAAGGATCAAGTGCAAAAAGGATCGATCGTGTTGTTCGAGGGCGGTTCAGAAGAACGGGACAACGTGGCATGGATGATAAAATATAACTGCAAAAAGATTCGTGATGCCAAGGTTCCTTTCGAGGTGATCGACGAGAAATTTCCTTCATTATCAATGATGAAAAAAATATAATATGAAACGATTAGCTGTTATTGCTGGAGGGTGGCATTTTCCGATAGCATTTTTCGAGCAACTTGCCGCACAGAAAATACCGGAAGGGTGGGAGGTTGAGATGTTTCTCGTGTCGCATCGCGACCCGGCGTATGCGGTAGAGGAGAAGAAAAATTTGTTGCCGAATTTGGGGTATGACCGTCGGGGGCTGTATGACCGTATCTTGTACCGCAAGGTTGCGACAGTGGCGGAGATAGAGGCATTGGGATGGAAGTACACACTTGAACCTAATACGATGGGGGATTGGGGGAACACGAATCAGTGGCTTGAAAAAAACGATTACAAAAAATATGACAAGTTTTTGATTACGCACGATGATAACTTTATTTTGACCGACCAGATGTTCAGGGACATCCTTCCTCAGGAAGATTGGCTCATACTCACGAATTCAACGGGGAATGCCCAGCGCCGGTTGCGTCAGTGGTTCCATCTGCCGAAACCCTTGGCGCTTCGGGGGTCGTTTGAATTCTTTACGCGCGAGATGATGGATCTCATGGGGGGAAAGTTTGACTTGTCGGAAACGACGCTTACGCGGGAAGGAGAAACGGCCACAAGCGGTTCTTTTTCGGAACTCTCAGATTGGAATACTACCGTTTTTCCTCTCCAAAGGCTTATTAAGGAAAAAGGATTGGAGTCCCGCGTAAAAGCCCTCTCGCAATTTTACCGCATGAGTATTTATTGTCTCGAGGGCGAGCGCGGGTATGTTCATAAGACAGAATCATCCAATACTAGTGAGGAAGAAAAAGGACTTGATGCGGTGGAGAGACATTATGAAAAAAAAGATAAAAAATGAAGATTGTCTATATTGTCAATACACTTATGCCGACCGATAAGGCGCATGGGTATCAAATAAGCAAAACATGCGAAAAGTTTGCTGGGTTTGGATATGATGTTGAGCTCTGGGTCCCCAATAGGAAAAACCATGTGGCGGATGATCTCTTTGCGTATTATGGGTTAAAGAGGAATTTTACGCTGGGGAAAATTCCTTGCCCCGATGTCATTTTCTTGGGCCATTATATCGGGCCACTCGCATTTTATGCGCAGACCTTCTTTTTTTCTGCGAAACTATTTTTCAAAAATATAGAAAAAAACTCGCTTATTTATAGCAGGGACATTCTTCCTATTTTTATTTTTAAATTGCGAGGATTTAATGTTGTGTATAATGCGCACAATTGGGCTAAAAAAATGAAGTGGTTCATAAGACTATTTTTGGGCAAGAATTTGAAGATAGTCTGCAATTCGGAAGGGACAAAGAGGCAAATCGCGCGTGACGGTTTCCGTAATTTACTTGCGGTGCCGAATGGCGTTGATATTGAAGAGTTTGAAAACCTCGGTGACAAGTTTGAGATACGCAAAAAACTCGGACTGCCTCTTGATAAGAAGATCGTGATGTATGTCGGTCATCTCTATGGGTGGAAGGGAGTGGGGGCGATGATTGATTCGGCGAAACTCCTTCGCGAGCGCAAAGATATACTTTTTGTTATTATTGGCGGAGACAAGGAGGAGCAAAAAAAGTACGCGGAGAAGATTGCTCGCGAACATATCGGCAATGTATTGCTTCTCGGACACAAGCTCAAGCAGGATATACCAAAGTATTTAACATCCGCTGATGTTTTGCTTTTGCCGAATGTTGCAACGACTGAAGAGTCAAAGAGCTATACCTCGCCGATAAAAATGTTCGAGTATATGGCATCGGGGGTGCCGATACTTGCCTCGGATCTGCCGTCGCTTCGGGAAGTACTGACTGAAGAAAACTCTGTTTTGGTGAAGTCGGGCGACCCGCAGGCTTTTGCCGCGGGAATTGAAAAAATTTTGAGCGACACTGAACTCTGTGAATATGTCACTCGTAATGCAAAACGTGATGTTAAAAAATATACATGGGACGCATATGCTAAAAAAATCTTAGACTTCATCATAACATCATGAGCACACCAAATGCACAGGTGAATAAAGAACATTATTTTGATGAAAAGTATAACCACAAGGCGCGGTGGATGAGCTTTTTTTATCAGATAAAAACATTGCAAAAGACAGGGGCGCAGACTGTTCTGGAAATAGGTCCCGGGAACGGTCGAGTGACCACTATTTTGCGCGAAGGCGGCATTAAGGTCACGACGGTTGATATTGATAAAGAATTGAAACCGGATTACGTTGCGAGTGTCGATGAGCTGCCATTCAAGGATTCTACATTTGATGCCGTGTGCGCCTTTGAGGTGCTTGAGCACATGCCGTTCGAGTGCTTTGCTTCGAATCTTAAGGAGCTTTCTCGCGTGTCGAAAAAATACGTGATGATCTCATTGCCTGACAAACGAAGAATCTTACTTCATGTATTGTTGAAAATTCCCTTTATAAATTATATAAATATTTTTATAAGAATACCTTTATTTAAAAAGCACGTTTTTGACGGACAGCATTATTGGGAGATAGGGAAGAAGGGGTATTCCGTTGCCCGTGTAAAAGAAGCGATAGGAGAATCCAGGTTAAAGATTGTGGACAGTTTTGTGCATTTTGACGCGCCATCGAACCACTACTTCATTCTTGAAAAATAATGGTTGTCTGTACATACGCCTTCGATGAGTTTCGTAATACAATGCTAAGTTAATTAAACATCACACTATATTTGTCTTCGAAATAACTACTTTTGTTTTTGTAATATTCCCAATCCACAGCTCCTTTCTGAAGAATGATATGCGGCTTGTTTCCGTAATACGCGGCAAAATTGCCAAAACTGCTGTTTGAGCCGATGATAACATCGCAAAGGGATAGTGCGTATAAATCTTCTATGGCGTTCCCGTTGTTGGTCACGATGTTAAGTCCGATAAAAATTTCTTCCGATATCGGCTCATCGGAGGTAACAATGAAAAGCGTATCTTGAGGAGTCTTATTGAGATGGAAGAGGTATTCATTAAGGATTACGACGACTCTTTCCGGCGAAATATAATATTCGCCGCTTTTGTGCGTCCGGTAATCCGTCTGGCGTATGTGCACACCGACGATATGTTGGTACGTATTTCTCGCACTCCTAATACGCTTTTCGGCGGGCTCGGTATATCTTTTTTTCGGTTTTAGAAAGCTCGCAATTTCTTTTTGATATTTCTCCAAACCGCGCGGGTTCCGAAAAAGCCAACCGGTAAAATATAGCACGTCGTTGCTTTGTTCGAGTGCTGTTAATACGGTGTTTTCTTTTGTGGGCGGCAGGGAGTATTTTTCACCGCGCGGATTTACTGATGAAACGATCTGTTTTTTGTGAAAGAAGGCGATGGATCGTGCATAGACTTTGTATATCGATCTCCATAATTTTGTTTTGAGAGTGCTCCGTCTTCTGTGGTAGTTTTGGAAGGGTTTGAGAAAAAAGAAATCGATAAATCTGTTACTCGGGGGGATATTAAAGTATTGCGCATACTCAAAAAAAGAATAGTTTTGGCACTCGAATCCTTTTTCTTTGCAATACGCATAGATGCTCGCAAAATTCCAAAGCTGGTTAGCGAGCTCTCCTCCTCCGTGCTCTAAGATAATGACCTTTTTCATGACTCTGTTTTATGCGACAAAAGAACGTGCCACTTTTTTTGTCGGACCGACATTCTTTTCGATGTTTATATAGTACCTGTTTCTCGCGGGGAATAATATTCGGTACAACAGATGTAAGGGCTGCTCAAAGAATGTGGGGAGTTTTGACTTAAGCCAAAAGAATATGCGTATCCTTAGTGTGAGGAAGTTTTGGGGGGTGCTGATAGCGACGAGCTGTTCTTTTCTGTAGCCATCAGTATCCTCACTCAACTGGTTTTTTCTTTTTCGAAAACAACCGAGAGGAGTATTAAGCGACCACAAAGGAGTGTGTTTTGAGAACTCTGTCCACAGATAGTAATCTCCAACAAGTTTGAATTTTTCGTCAATTCCTCCCGATGTGTTCCAAAGCTCGCTTCTCCAGAAAACGCTTTCTTGATGGATGAAATATGCATTTCTACCGTATATACCTAGACGAATCCATTCCTGATTATACAGGTAGCAAGGATTCGTTTTAAGGACACGTGATGATTCGTCGATGAGTATGTTCGTTCCGGTGAGCCATTTGATGTCGGGGAACGTGGTAAATGTTTTAGCGACGTGGTCGAGCGCGTTTGGCGCATAGGTGTCGTCGGAATTGAGCCACGCATAGGTATCCCCAGTTGCAAGAGAGAATCCTTTATTGATTGCGGCGTACATGCCGCTGTCTTTTTGGGAATACCACTTGAGTGTTATTTTTTTGCAACGGATTTTGTACCACCCAGTGTTCAAACGCTCTTCATAGGATTTAATGATCTCGATTGTTTTGTCAGTCGAAGCCCCGTCCATGATGATGTACTCAATCTCAAAATCGCCTTCTTGCGAAAGGATGCTCTCGATGGTTTCGGCGATATATTTTTCGCCGTTATAGACGGGGGTGATGATGCTAAATTTCATTGTCTAATATAAGTATTTCCCATAATCAGCGTAGCGTTCGTTTTGTGATTTTTGACGCCATAGATAAAGCGGGATAAAGAACGTATAGCTGTTGTTGAATGTTTCTGCGACTTGAAAATTGAAATCGCGATCAGCGCCGCGTCCCATAAAAGACGGCCATACTCGTTCGGCGAGAGGGCGGAATGCTACACGCTCGATGACCTCTCGTTTGAAAAGCGGACTGTTGCCGGTGCCTGGATAGGGAGCAAGGGATCTGAAGAAAAGTTTGTTGACGACTGGCAGACGCTTCCATTCAAAGGGGATGAGGTGACCCTGCGTGCCGAGGAACGGGATAATGACTCCTTTGGTTTTCTTTGCGAGCGCGGATATTTCTTGGGGCGCTGCCACTATATCGGAGTGTTCAACAAAGATTTTGTCAGCATCAAGTTTTTTGTCGAGGTATGAGGGATTAAATTGTTGCCAGTCAATACAAACATGAGTTGCCTGATATCTTTTTGCAAGATTATATTGCACCTCGATGCGGTTTAGGAGCGAAGCATCATCGGCGTCTTGAAAGGTGATCCACTCGCCGCGGACTTGCTCAAATCCGTAATTTCGCGCCATATAGCCGGCGTTGATATTTTTCCCGCGTTTATTGAAACGGTTAGGGTCATCAAAAGGAATTGAAAAGAATTTCACCCGCGGATCGGCCTTTGCGATGCGCTCCACCACTTCTTTTGTATCGTCGGCGCTGTTATCATCCACTACGATGATTTCAAGGTTGCGGTATGTCTGATTTTGAATACTCTGAATCGCTCCCGCAATGGTTTTTTCGGAATTATGGGCAGGGATGATGACTGAGATGAGAGGATTATTCATTATGGTAATTTCAGTACATTATCGATAAAATTCTCATAGCGTTTGGTGAATGCTTCTTTGGTGTGGTGTTCAGTGGCAAATAACCATGATGCTTTGGCGAGTTTTGCGACTCTTTCGGCGGGGAGATTGGAAAAATCTTCCACAGCCTTTTTTATATTCTCGATAGTAGGATTTTCTATGACGACGCTCGGCGCAATCTCACTCACGCCTGTCTGCGGGGTGACGATAGGGAATAGCCCTCTCTGCATCGCCTGGACTGTTGCCCCGCCTCCGCCTTCGGAAGCGGAAAGGCCGAGGATTGCACCACACTGATCAATAATCTCGCGGACGGGAATATTTCCAATCATACTTTCACCGCCTTCTTTATTGAAACGAGGTTTTTCATACCTGGTAATGTTTGGCAATTTTAATTCTTTTGCATAAATTTCTTCAAATTCTTTTCCGAAGGACGATGGTCCGATAATCGTGAGTCGAAGATAGGG
>LCOP01000003.1 GCA_000996605.1 Parcubacteria group bacterium GW2011_GWA1_47_8 | reverse complement strand
GCCAACCTTTTTGTGTCATGGGCTCAGTATACCTGAAAACCGAGGGGTTTCAGACTTTCCTACAATGTCCCTGCGGCAGAGACCGCAGGGAAACGAGTTCTAGTAAGGCGTCTCTAAATCCTTTTTTGTGAAAAGATGGCCTCTCTCCACAAAAACGGAGCGCGATTCGCGCCAACCTGAGATGAAGAAATCTTCGCCTTTCATAAGCCGGCGAATGAGGCCCATCGGAAAAACAATAACGAAAAACACGATGCCAAAAAAGATTTTGGGCACAATAAGACCAAACAATTCTGTCAACTTAAACCAAAGGAAAGCAATCGGATACATTACTTGTGGGGCAAGGATGGCCGCCAGAAGAAGTATTCCTGAAGCAACGAGAAATTCTTTACTATCTTTTGAATATCCAAGAACAAGCAAAATGAGCGCCAAAACTAACCCCGTGTCTTTAATCCATTTGTCGGTCATTGGTGTAATGATAGCATAAAAATACACCCGAAAGCAAAAAATTGGCAACACTTCCTTCCCCCGCCATTTTCAATTTTTATGATAGAATAATGAAATCACCGCGACAGAGAAGAGGTAAATTCCATGCTCACAAAAAATAATCTGACTGCGTTCATACTGCGCCGCCTGCACATCATATTGCTTGGAAGCGCCGGGATACTATCTTTCGGCGCGCTCATCATTATTTTGAAATTCGATGCCACGCAATTGAATGTTTTCGGCCCGACCGCTAAATTGTATTTGAGCGGCATAAAAGACGGATTGACAGTTTCCACAATTATACTTTCAACTTCTTTTTTTATCGCCCTATTTTTCCATAAACACCTTGAACGGTTTTGGATATCTTCAAAGTCTTTCCACGCCTCGCTTAGCGAGCGTAAAAAAAATATCCTCGTACTCGGGGTCTGCTTGGTCTTCGCTTTCGCGAGCCATGCGGGAAATATCATGAACGGTTATTTCAATATGGATGATTTTGAGGTTGTCTCCCTGAGCCGCAATATTCCGCTTTCTCAAGCTATTTTTATTCCACATGGCAACGACCATGCCATCCCTCTCTTTCGTATCGAGATGAAAACTCTTGATGTTTTGTTCGGTCAAAACCCCCTTCCTTACAATATATTTATTTTTATCCTATTTGCTCTCATCCCCTTCTTTACCTACCTCTCTTTCAGACGTCTCGGGATTGGGATTGGAAGCTTTGCGGTTTTTTTAATACTTTTCACGGGAGCAACCGGCTGGAACGACATGCTCACCGGTTTTTACATCATGTCCATCTACCTCCAAATAATATTCTTTTTCTCGGTGACACTATGGGCATATCTTGCATGGGAACAATCCAAAGAGAAAAAATACATGCTGTGGTTCGCCGTTTCAATGATTGGGGCGCTTACTGCTGACATTTCCGGAGTATGGGTCATTCCGACAATGATACTTACGATGGCGTACGTTTCTTATACCAAAACTGACACCTTTACAATGAGCAAGAGGCTTGTTGTCGATTTCTTCATGGCAAACAAACTCCCCCTCATTGCCACCAGCGGAATCACCGCCGCTTTTGCGGTTTTCTTGTTCATCACTTTTTTTATTGTACAACCAAACACCTTTCTCTCTGTACTCAGCGATACTGGTATTTCTTCCGTGAGCAAAGAAGAGAGCTGGAAATTAATCCCCCTCGCAAGCAATTTCTTGTCCCTTTTTTCATCCGGAGTATCCCTCTCGCTGTTTGCCCCGAAAATAGCGAAGATTTTGACTCACCCCGCAATACAAGAAAGCGCTCAAACCTTTTGGCCTATTATAGAAATAATAATCCTCTTAGGAAACATCATCTTATTGAGATTTGCAATAAAATACGCCGAAATGAAAGAGAAGAAGCTTATTTTCTTGTTACTTTGGATTATGTTCATCGTTATTACCATGGTTATTATCGCAAGACCGAACCATGAAGCTATCTCTGATTTTGACTACCGATATGCCGGAGCGGCATTTTACGCGTACGGCATCTTTCTTGCCCTCTGCGCTTCATTGTTATTGAAAATAAAAAAAGAGTATGCCGTAAAAATCATCCTACCTGTCGTTATTATTATTTTCTCCACACAGCAAGCATTCGGCTTTCAAGCGATTCGCACCAAAGAAGAAGCAAAAATGCGAAAAGAGGCAGTTCAAAACTTACACGAGGAATTACTTTCCGCATTTGGAAACCTAAGCAAAGAAAAAAACGACATTCCTTTAATGGTACCAAATCTTTCCGGAAGGCAGATATTCGAACAGACCATGGCCGGGTTCACCCTGTCTTACTATGTGCTATTTTTCAATAACCACTCGCCAATACGGCTCATACAAAACGCTGAGATGCCACCAGACAATCGGACCCGCACCGTGACGACTGTGCCGAGCCTTCGCGCTTCTACCAGTCCAGAATTTATAGAAGCGTTAAAAAAACCGGGAGCGATCAGATCGTACTATCTCTCTTCCGCATCTGTCTCCTATGAAATCGCTACGAGCAGTTCCGAAGCACCACTTCTCCCAAACACCGAAAAAGAAATCCGCATCCGCGAAAAGGAGTTCGATCCGGAAAAAATGCACATCGTCAAGTTTACACTCTTCACCAACAACACTTCAGGCAATATGGAGCTCTCCTTCTCTTTCAAAAATGATTTCGGCATGCAAGGAGTCATCGGAAAAATACGAGTGGATGATTTTACCCCATATGAAATAAAGGATGGTAAACGACTCTACCGCATTGAGACTGACCTGTTGCAACTATACGCATATGCCCTTTCCAAAAAAATTTCACATCTTACGCTCTTCATTCCCGACACAAAAAACGCACTGGTGAGTGATATATACTTCGAGTAGTTTGAATCCCAAAACCCACCACTTACCCCACTTAGTAGTCGGAGTACTAAGTGGGGTAAGTGGGACCGTGACTTTATAGACTTTCGACTTTTGACTACTCAAACTATCCTGACATCAGGAACGGGAATAATAAACTTCACACCCTGACGACGCAAATCTTTTTCTTTCTCCATGATAGCATCGGCGTAATTCCACGACAGAAGGAGTATATAATCAGGTGTATCAGTTATAATCTTTTCCGGCGAAACAACGGGGATGTGAGTCCCCGGCGTATAAGTACCCTGCTTTAAGGGGGTCGTATCGGTTATATAATCAAGCACATCGGACCCGATATGAAAGTAATTGAGGAGCGTGTTGCCCTTGGCGGACGCGCCGTACCCGACAATTTTCTTTCCGCGTGCCTTCAGCTCCGACAAAAGACCGACAAGTTTCGCCTTGTTCGACTCTATCTTTTTTGAAAAGTTAACGTACGTAGAGCTTTCGGTCAACCCCATTTCAATTTCACGATTCAAAAAATCCTGAACCGCGACAGAGCTCTCGCCGGATTTACTCGCGTACACCCGCATTGACTCTCCATGTATAGGCACCAATCGTATATCATTCACGACCATTCCGAGAGAATCAAGCAAAGCTTTTACGCTATGCAGGGAATGATAGTACAGATGTTCGTGGTAGATTTGGTCAAAACCCCCCTCGGTGAGGAGGTTCCCGACCCAATGAACCTCAAAAATAAACTGCCCGTCATCAGCAAGAAGTGTTTTTACGCCGGAAAAAACATCACGGATATCGTCGATATGAGCCATAACATTATTGGCAACCACCACACGCGCGGGACCAAATTCAGACCTTACGCTCTCCGCAAGTTTCGCGGAAAAAAAATCGTGGATCGTCGGCACGTGACGCGCGACCGCGAGTTCCGTGATCTTATCCGCGGGATCGATCCCAAGGACCCGACATCGATCCTTGATACGCGAAAGCAGGCTCCCGTCATTACTGCCGATCTCCACAACAAGGTCATCGGGAGATTTCACATAGTCGCCTGCTATTTCATCGGCTAACTTGTTGAAATGCTGTACAAGCGGTGCGCTCGCGGAAGTCGTATAGTGGTAATTTTTGAACAATAACTCCCCATCGACCACATGTCCCAACTGAACCAAAAAGCAGTTGGGACAAAAATTTACCACTAAAGGGAATTGTGGTTCTTCGGTATCCAAAGATTCCTTATCAAGAAACGCGTTCGCAAGCGGCATGACGCCAAGATCAAGCACTTCCGGTAAGTCTGCTGAACCGCAGATGCTACAATTTAGTTTTTTATGGCAGTTTTCCATTCGGTTTCGAGATATTCTTGTAACGCTTCCTGCCATGGTCGCATCAACTTTTTTTTCGAAGACATAGCTTCATTCTTTACCCTATTTGCTCCCGGGAAATAATCAAGTCCGACAGGTGTCAGTGTTACGTCCACACCAAGTGTCTCGATGATCAACTCGGCCACTTCATATCGAGAGCAAGAACCCTCGTTGGAAAGATGAAAAATGCCCGTCGCGTCATCTGTGATCAATCGCTTTATCGCCCCCACAAGATCTTTCCCCGAAGTCGGAGAGCCGTAAGCATCGTTAACTGCCTTGATCTCCTGCTTTTCAAATTGACGGATGATCTTTCCGACGAATTTCAAATCTTTTTCCGGGCCGCCCCCAAACATCCAACAAGCTCTGGCTATTATATAATCTTTCAACATCCCGCGCACGATAAGCTCGCCCATGTACTTTGATCTGCCATAAAAATTTTGCGGATTAGGTTGATTGTCCTCGGCGTAAGGGCTTGTTTTCTCTCCGTCAAAAATTCCAGCCGTTGAAACATAAACGAGCTTCGCCCCGACTTCGCTTGCCGCAGTGGCAACATTGTACGTACCAGCTCCGTTCACAAGGTACGCATAATTCGGGTCGCGGTCGCAACGATCAACGTCAGTTTCCGCCGCAAGATGAATAATCGCTTGCGGTTTATGCTGTTTTACTATTCTCACTACCTCATGGAAATCGGTAATATCCAAAGAACGATGATCGGTTTTAATGCCAAAATTAACATACGAACCCACCATACCTCCGGCGCCGATGGTCAAAACTTTATTAAGATCTATTTTTGAAGTCATGGTTTTGAATTATTTTGAATTGAATGAACCGTCTCCTTTCTGCATTTGAAGTGCGGCCTCCAGTAAAGAATCAATGGTCCCCGTATCATACCATCGCCCTTTCACGAGAGAAAAATTGACGGTGCCCGCCCGCACATACTGATTGATCGCATCGGTCATTTCAAGCTCTCCCCTCTTTGAAGGTTTGAGTTTTTTGATGAATGAAAAAATTCTGTTATCAAAGAGATACAATCCCGTTTGAGCGTAGTTTGACTTCGGATCTCGCGGTTTTTCCTCAATCTTTATTATTTTTTTACCCGTTACGTCAAAGACCGGCACGCCGTACCGCCCGGGATCTTTTACTTTTTTCAAAAAAATACTCACGCCGGTTTTAAATGCTTTTACCGCATGAGCAAAATCATCTTCAAAGATATTGTCTCCGAGAATAACCGCAATGTCTCCCTTGTCGGCAAAATCTTCCGAATAAGAAAGCGCATCGGCAATCCCCGCATTATTTTTATCTTGAACCGCATAAGAAAGTTTAACCCCGTACTCCCGCCCGGAACCCAAAAAGTTAATGAAGTGTCCTGCGTGCTCCCGTCCGCAAACCACCAGAATCTCCAAAACACCGGCACGTCGAAGCGTCTCGATAGGATAGACAATCATCGGCTTATTGTACACCGGCAAAAGGTGCTTATTGGTAATAAGGGTCAACGGGCGAAGGCGCGTTCCGAGACCACCTGCAAGTACTATTCCTTTCATGAGGATTTTTTATTTTTTATTTTATGCGCCCGCCATAAATCGATATGAGGGTTAAACACGCCCGTTTTCTTTCTTATACTATCAATCCATTTCTGGTTGGTCAAATACCATTCCATGGTATCAAAAAAAGCTTTCTTAAAATTATGGTCCGGTAGCCAACCTAATTCTTTGCGAATTTTCGAACTATCAATCGCATATCGCCGGTCGTGCCCAGGGCGATCTGCCACAAATTCAATCCATGAATCATCTCGCTTAAAATGCGAGAGGGTCATCTTTGCAATCTGCAGATTATTCATTTCAGCGTCGGCACCGATATTGTACACTTCGCCGGACTCCCCATTCAAAAGACACAATTCAAGCGCCCTGCAGTGATCGAGTACGTAGATCCAATCGCGCACATTCTTCCCATCTCCATACATCGGCAATTTTTTATTCTCAAGCATCCGAGTGATGAGAAATGGGATCAATTTCTCCGGATATTGATATGGACCATAATTGTTCGAGCAATGCGTCACCACTACCGGTACACCCCACGTGGAAAAATAAGAGCGACACAACAAATCGCCTCCCGCTTTTGTCGCCGCATAAGGGACGTTGGGCGCAAAAACCGTCGTTTCGGTAAATTTTTTCTTGGAATCGAGCGCCAGACTGCCGTACACTTCATCGGTGCTCACTTGAACATACTTGATGACCTTTTTCGACTGCTTTACCGCCTCCAAAATATTAAAAACTCCTTCCACGTTTGTGCGCACGAACTCAAGCGCACCGACATGAATACTGCGATCAACATGGGTTTCCGCCGCAAAATTAATTACGAAATCGGGTTTATATTTCTTGAAAACGGCTGCTATCTGTTTTGAGTTCGCCACATCGCCTTTCACAAGACAATACCTTCTATCTTTGCTGACGTCTTTCAAATTATCCAGATTCCCCGAATAGGTAAGTTTATCAAAATTCACGATCTTAGTTTTGGAGTATTTCGCTAAAATAGAACGAATAAAATTAGACCCGATAAATCCGGCTCCTCCGAAAACTAAAATGATTTTGTGATTAAAGCTCATATAACGTATTGTTATTTAAGACGTCCAGTAATCCATCGAAACCAAAAAGAAAGGATGAACCAAAAAATATGAAGCCCCCATTTGACCAAATGATACCACCTGCGTGTAAGAGCGGACTCTCCCACTCGCTTACGAAACGTAATGGGAATCTCAATAAATTTTATCCGCTTCGACACCGTAAGAAGTAAAAGCTCGGTGGCAAAAAGTGCGTTCGTTGTTTTCCAATATGGCTCAAACTCTCGCAAAATATCTTTGCGAAAAAGCTTGCAAGTACAGCCAATCTCGGTTAAAGAATTAGTGGCAAACAAAACCTCTATCACCTTCGCTTCAAAAACATTTGCGAGTTTCCGCAAAAGCCCCATGGATGCGCCGTCCAAAATACTGCTTTGGTTGGTGCGCGTCCCCACCACAACTGGAAAATCTTTTGCATACACCAAAAATCTCTCAATATCGGATGCCGCAAACGTACCATCCGGTTCCGACAAAAAGATGTAATCACCCGTTGCCTCCTTGATGCCTCGCTGGTATCCGTGTCCGTATCCTTGTTTTGTTTCGTGCACAAGCCGCGCTTTCGTCTGCTTCACCTCTTCGTCGGTTCCCGCTTCAGCATTATTGTTTACTACCACTATTTCATCAACAAAACCGGTAGCAAAATAGTCCTCAATCGCTTTTCGAATAGATGATTTTTCTCTATACGTAGAGAAAACCACTGAGACTTTCTTCCCTTGCCACATATCGTTCATCCTACCACAACCGCTTGCAGAAAAAAAGTTGTCGATTGTACCATAAAAACCCCTTGCGAAAATGATTCCGCAATGGATGAAAGAGGGCGAGATTATATTGCGGTCAGTTGCCGCATTGTCCGGCGGTTCTTTCGAAAATACGCGTAACCAAAAGGCGTAAGAAAAATGAGATGAAGCACCATATTAACCAAGAGCCAGCTCCAGCGGTTACGGAGTGCAACCATAGGATTATCTTTTTGGGTTTCCTGTTGCCACGGAAATGATACTACTTTGATTTCGCTCTCGGGGAATTCCCTCTTCCACACGAGCCGTGCACGGCGCGAATGCCCCGCGCCAGCAATAACAAGTATCGCATGAAACGAGCGACCCAAAAGAGCCTGCTTGGTCTTTACTGCCTCCTCGATAGTGCTTGCGACACACCCTATATATATTTGATTCGACAACGTTACTCCGAGTTCTTTGAGATGTTTTTCTCGAAATGCACGCTCCGGATTGCCCTCCATGTCCGCAGTGGGAGTAAAGACTCCCCATGCGACCAAAGTTCTTTCATTTTTATTGTTCTGATAGATTGTACCCGCAGTGTTTAACACCTCCGCGTTTCCTTTCGTAAGACTGGTTGGAGTGGTCCCGTATGAGATAGCGACAATAACATCGAATCCTGACGACAAAGTGCGATCATTCACTACCCACCAACCCATAAGGGTTTCGAAAATTTGGTTCATCATACATGGAATACGTCACCCCACTCGACGGAGAGCACCTGTAAGATCTTTCGATGGTGCCCCACCGTAGCTTCCGGCAGCGAGCCTAGGTCAAAAAATTCTCCGCCAGGCACGGTGTCTTTATTGGTGAGAAACAGATACAACACATGCTCAACGCATCCGCGCGGGCTTTTCCCCTCAGTATCCTCCCCGTGATGAGTGAACATCCTTGTTGTCCTCTCCGGTTCCAGTAGAATTTGTCTTACTTCTTTACTTTGAATTCTTTGGATGCCGTCTTCCATGGTTTCTTTCCCGAGCAGGATAGTGCCCGGAAAATGCCACATGTTCGCATAAAACGGATCGTCAGCGGGACGAAGAGTAAGAAAAATTTTCCCTGACTCATTCACGATAATAGCCTCAACCGACACTGCGGGAGCAAGTCGGTTAAGCAAGAAAAAAATCTCCAGCGGATAAGGAGGTCCTTTTTCCGAAAGTGCTTCAAGATACTTCTTTATATTTTCAAATTCTTTGTCTTTCATCATAAAAAATCTTCCTTACCGCCCTGCTATTCGAAATAACAATATTCTCATAATGATTGTTATACCGTCACGATACCGTATCTTCTTGCCAGCATCCGTCCCCCGCGGGATGTACGATACGGGCACCTCAATAATATGGTATCCCTCCTTAAGCAATCGCGTGACAAAAATCAATTCTGCTTCAAAACCCCCCGCGGCAAAATAACCAAATGTTGCTTTTGGAAAAAGCTTGTAGCACATGGAGGCATCGGTAAGAAAAGAACCATAGAGGGCATTGATAAGTTTCGTTATGAACAAAGAACCGAACCTCGACAAAGATGCCCTTTTTTTGTTTTCCCTGTATAACTCCCTTGACCCTATAACCGCGACCTTTGCGCGGATGTCCCGCGTACCAAGCGCGGAAAGAAGGAGTGGTATTTCCTCGGGACTACACTCGAGGTCCGCATCTTGAATGACAGCAAAATCTCCGTTTGCCACCTTAAGCCCTGCGCTTACCGCGCCCCCTTTCCCTCCGTTTTTTGAAAGATTTATTATTCGAGCACGGGACGAAAACCCCGCAAGCACGGATGCGGTTCCATCGGTAGAACCATCATTTACAACAATGATCTCTGCCGCCCATCCAACAAACGGAACGGCAAGCAGGCGTCTTATCACCTCACCAACCGTCTTCTCTTCATTGTATACCGGAACAATAATTGACAGTTTACGATTTTCCATATGAAAAATTTTTTATACGCTTGTAAACGGGAGTGAAGCCGATAACCGCTACGGCGAAAATTATCGGCTCAACTGGCATCCGGAATCTCGCATTCACCGTTAAGCCGTTTATCATCGTCGTCAGCATAAAGTAAAGAACGAGGGCAACGGCGAACAGCATCTGCGGAGTAAAAATCCGGCGACAGAAAAGGTGATACAAGCCGACTCCAAAAAAGAACGCTACGGCAACCCAAAATAATCGTGCAAATAAAATAACTACCATGTTCGTATGCATATACGCCCACATCGTTTTCGCAAACAAAAGCGGATCGCTCAAAGCAAGGATGATCGCGGGTTGCCCCAGATACACGCTCGGCGTAACCCCCGCGGATTGCAAAAACGTGAGCATGCCATCATGCGTAAAAAAGGTGAAGGCGCTGAGCGTTGCAAGCTTTATGAGAGCGACCGGGTGGCGCAAAATTTTTGTCAGCGTTGATTCTCCCGCACCAAACAAAGCGTCTTGGGCGACCGGGGGCAGTTTCCCTTGTTCTTCCGTAAAACTGGAGTGATTCTCTATGGCGAGCACTGAAGGCAAGAGGGTCACATAGAGATTGAAAGAAACTTGCGCGCTTAAATTGACCGTGTCAAAAACTTTGTAATTTCGATACAGCCACGGCGATAAAACAAGAAAAAACATCAAAAGAAAATACCCAAGCTGCGCAAAAAGTTTTTTTCGCCATTCGCCGCAAAACCTCCACAATACAAAAATGACTACGAGTATCGGTACGTACTGAACGGTCGGTTTGACCAGTGTTGCCAAACCAAGGAATAATCCCGCCAAAACAACAAGTCGTGTTGACGGATTTTTTAGGAAATTGAGAAATGTAATAAGAAATATTCCAAGCAATGCCGTAAATAATGTCTCCGTAAAGAAAATAAACGAGTGCAGTATCTGGTACGGAGCAAGGGCGAGCAAGATACCGACTGCAAGCGGAGCGTGCTTAAATTCGACATCCGATGGCACAATAAGGCGCGCGATGCGCATTCCTATGAGCGGGATTGCGGCGGAGAGCAAGAGCTGGATCATTGACGTTGCGGCATAGCTCCCCGTCAGCCACAAAAGAAAGAACAAGAAGTATGGATACCCGGGCACACCATATGAATACGGAGTAAAGGGTGGGGTCGTTTCCGCGCTAAAGCCGTTGCCGAGAATCAAATTTCTGCTTATCTCAAAATACCAATCTTGTCCGCGAACCGTGGTTATCACGTCGCCGCCGTTCGCGGAAAGGCAGACAAAGAAAAAAATAAGCCGCACGGCGACGGCGAGAAAGAAAATGGCAAACCCTATTTTGTATCGCTTAAAGAATTGCATGCTTGAAAATAACATAACGATACACCGCCAAACTCCACACAGCAATGATGCCCGCCGACAACACTTGCGCAAACATATACGGCATATACACCAAGTCGACAAAAGAAAACATAAACCCTCCGTTCGCGGCAACATTGAATAGCGCAATGGTAATATACATGGCCGCCTGATGGTGCACTCTGTCCGTGGTCTTGTCGCGGAACGTTACCAGCTTTTGCGCAAGGAAGCTGACGATGACCGAAAGAATGAACGCAAGCGTCGACGCGGTCAAATACCACATGTTGAAATAATTGATGAACATAAAGAACAGTGATAAATTTGTCGTAAACGCTAAAAGTCCCGCAAAAAGATAGCGCATCAAAAAAAATAGCCTCGCTTTATTCATGGCGGGAACAATCATTACTGCTCATACTATCATAAAAAAAATCCCTCCTCAACGCGAGAAAAACCCTGCATGGTTGCCTCATACTGGCGAAGATCGTAAAAAATGCTAGAATAGCTAGTAAATTACAAGTCCATAAAGCCTGTAAGGTTGCGAATTCTGATGACGGGTGTACATTGCGGTATTTTATGGACTTTACGAATTTTTTATGAAACTGACTATCATTCGACCCAAAAAAACCCTAAGTTTGGATGACTTCCGTGAAATATGGGCTTACAAAGAGCTCCTCTATTTTTTCACATGGCGCGATTTCAAAGTGCGCTACAAGCAGACCTTCATCGGCATCCTCTGGGCGGTATTCCAGCCGTTCATGACCATGGTGGTCTTCAGTATCTTTTTCGGCATGCTCCTCAAAGTCCCTTCCGACGGAGTCCCCTACCCGATATTTGTTTACACAGGGCTTCTTTTTTGGCAATTTTTTTCGAGTGCGCTTTCAGAAACAAGCGGCGTCCTCATTTCCAATCAATCCATCATCACCAAGGTCTACTTTCCCCGCTTAATCCTTCCTCTCTCGTCGGTTGCAACGAAATTCGTCGATTTCGCCATCGCCGCCGCGATTCTCGGAGGCATGATGGCTTACTATGGCTACACGCCGGAGCTCATGAGCATCGTCGTACTTCCCATTCTTCTTGTCATTACTTTTATGGCGGCGGTCGGTGGAGGGCTCTTCCTTGCGGCGATGAATGTGAAGTACCGCGACGTGCGTTTCATTCTCCCCTTCTTCATTCAGCTTCTTCTCTTTGTCACCCCGGTCATCTATCCCGCAAGCATCGCCGGAAAATATTCGTGGATCCTCGCATTCAACCCGATGATGGGCGTCATTCAAAACGCACGCGCGGTACTTTTGGGGACAGCGCCGGTCAACTGGGTGCTCATCGGCATCTCCTTTGCCGCCTGCGCCGCACTTCTCATCATCGGCACCATCTACTTCAAAAAAGTCGAGCGGTATTTCGCGGATGTTATATAAAAACAATGAGACCAATCATCGAAATAAAAAATGTGGGGAAGAAATACAATATTACCCATCAGCGCGGAAGTTACGTCGCACTCCGTGATGTTCTCACGGGAATCCTCAAAAACCCTTTCAGATTTGCAAAATACAAGGTAAAACAAGTCGCCGGATTTGAGAAAAAAGAAGAATTCTGGGCATTGCGGTGCGTGAATCTCGAAATCGAAAAAGGTGACATCGTGGGCATCATCGGACACAATGGCGCCGGCAAGTCGACGCTCTTAAAGATATTGACCGGCATTACCCCGCCGACCGAAGGCGAAATCATTATGCGCGGCAGGGTCGCTTCCCTCCTCGAGGTCGGCACGGGCTTCCACCCCGAGCTCACCGGACGCGAGAATATTTTCCTCAATGGCGCGATTCTCGGCATGACCAAGAAAGAGCTCACGCGCAAGTTCGACGAGATCGTCGCCTTTTCCGGCGTTGAAAAATTCCTCGACACGCCGGTCAAGCATTATTCGAGCGGCATGTACGTCCGCCTCGCCTTTTCGGTCGCCGCTCACATGGAGCCGGACATTCTCCTCGTCGATGAAGTCCTCGCCGTCGGCGATGCAGAGTTCCAGAAAAAATGCCTCGGCAAGATGGAGGAAGTCACTAATAAAGAAGGGCGGACGATTCTCTTCGTGAGCCACAATATGGCGGCGATCCAAAGGTTGTGCCCGAAAACCATGTGGCTCGAAAAAGGGAATGTAAAAATGTTTGGTAAAACGGAAGAAGTTGTTGATCGCTATCTTGAAGATGCAAAATCTCGTACAACGGATGCCTCGTGGATGGGAAGAAACGCCCCCGGAGATGATATCGCTGTCCTTCATTCTGCACGAATTATCAACGAATACCATGAAAGTATCCCCCTCGCCACCGCCAACAAAAAAGTGGGGGTGGAGTTCTCCTACGAAGTCCTCAAGCCGGGGCATGCCCCTGTCCCCAACATTCACATTTTTACCTTGCGGGGAGAAACGGCGTTTATAAGTCACGAAGAACTTGATGAAAAATTAGGCACCGTAGGAAAACATCGCGCGACCATGTGGATACCAGAAAATTTACTCAATGAAGGAACTTACATCGCGGGGATCGCACTTTCTACTATGCGGCCATTAAAAATTCACTTTTACCGACAAGACGCGCTCGTGTTTAATGTAGTGGAGGACATCATGCACTCTCGGAAAATGGACTTCAACCAAAAAATTCCGGGAGTCGTACGTCCACGTCTCAAATGGGATCATAAAAAAATATAACTACCATGAAAGAAGTCTTAAAAAAAATCATACCGGATCGCTTAATCAAACTTTATCATTCTGAAAGGAAACACTCTCTCAAAAAGCTTCGGAATATTCCCGAGGATGAGCGTGTTCATTTTGACAGCACGACGGTTAATGCCGGGCACTTCAACGTCAAGTATCGCGGCATCAGCGCCATAAAGTGCCCATTTGACTACGTCATGTATCAAATGATTATTTCCGAACTGAAACCTGATCTCGTGATCGAAATCGGAACAAATTATGGCGGTGGAGCGCTCTATCTTGCCGACCTTATGGAAATAACGGGGGAAGGAATGATACACTCCATCGATATCGTAAAGAAAACCGGTAGTATGGTGACACATCATCCACGCATAAAACTATTCACTGATGGCTGGGAGAAATATGACTTGAGCGAAGCAAAGAATTTCTCTAAAATACTTGTCATTGAGGATGCTTCTCATATGTACGGAGATACGCTTGCAGCACTTCGCAAATTCTCCCCTCTGGTATCGGTTGGGTCCTACCTCATCGTCGAAGATGGTATTATGAACGACCTGAACAAAGAAAAAGGATTTCATGGCGGACCTCTGCGCGCAATCCGTGAATTTCTGGCAGAAAATAAAAATTTTGAAGTTGATCGCACATACTGCGACATGTTCGGCAAAAACGCAACATGGAACGTCAACGGTTACTTAAAGAAAGTGGGGTAAGCGCAAGTGTCACATTGTAAATCAAAAACCGCTGTGCGACCAGAGCCACACAGCGGTTTTTGATTTCTAATAAGAAATATTTCTCCAGACACTAATTCACAATCCAATAACTCAAGCACGCTTTGTTTGTGGTAGGATTAGCGCTCGATTTAATCGTGAAGCTCGTACCAGCCGTTCGCGCACTGATGCTATACCTACGCCCCGTTCCAGTATTGCAGGTAATTCCCAAACGTGAATCGAGCGAAGAATCTTCGGTAATTAATATCTGACTATTCGCGGTCACTGCGCTCGTATTCACTACGAGTGTCGAACCGCCGGTTGCAAGAGCCACGCTCCCTGACGGTGCAGAGCCGCAATTTGCGGGCGATGTCGAGGAGTTGCAATTAGAAGTGGTAACCGCTTTCCCAAAAGAAATCGTCCCCGGAACGGTTGTGATTATTCCCGTGCGGCCGATTTGAATTGCGCTTGCCGTCGTCGAACCGATCGAAAGCGATCCGGCAGTGAGCGTGTCCAGACCAAGACCATTCGCAGCAACTTTGATCAAGTTTGAGAAAAAGTCGCCGTTTACTTCAAGTGTTGCGGAAGGATTACTCGTCCCCACACCAAGCTTGCTATTGATGATCATGTTTTGTCCCGAGCGACCGAAGGTCATGGTGGTAGCGTTGTTTGTCCCGAAATTTAAGGCTCCACCCGTAATGGCATCAATAATTGATCCTATTTGTAGGAAAAGATTTCCACTGGTTAATGTAGTGTTGGAGCCATCATCGGAGAAAAGTGAATCAGCGATAGTCGTCGAGGTAGTGAATTTAGCGAGTCTGTTAGCTGTACCGGAACCGGTGATTGAGGGTGTTGAGGTAGACAACGTCCACGTGCCGCTACTCGTAAAAGCGTAGACGTCATTTACTCCATCATTTGTCTTTGTCCCGCCCGTTATGGCGTAGCCCGAAAAATCTGACCTTACAACACTGATCATCACGATTCCTGAACCTCCATCCATTCCGGATTGACCTCCGCCGCTATGAGTTCCACCAGCTCCCCCCACCTCCTGTATTGGGCGTGCCCGTTGTGTTTACATCTCCTCCGCCACCTAGCCCGCCATTTCCGCCTGCTCCATTGGTACGGGTGTCTATTCCTCCGCCACCACCGCCTGCATAAGGTACGGATGAACCTGAAATTGAGTTGTACGTTCCGTCTCCGCCATTGCCTCCATTGCCGGTGGAAGCATTGCCGTCACCTCCAACAGTGTTGGCCCCGCCACCGCCGCCTGCAGCATTGAAATTATTTTTACTTGTTCCACCTCCGCCATTACTGCCCTGACTTCCCGTTCCGCCACTTGAAAGCCCGGACGATCTGTAGGCTCCTCCACCACCTGAACCCCCGTTCTTTCCAGATGCGGGATAGTCATTTGTTGCCCCTCCACCACCACCCATTGCTGTGATAGAACCAAAGACACTATTCCCTCCATCATTACCATCGCCATTGACATCTGCTCCCGAACCTCCCGCTCCAACAGTTACGGAATATGCTTGCGGGGTTACGGTAAAAGAAGTATTGGATTGATAACCGCCACCTCCACCACCGCCACCACCGTTTGTGCCTCCTGCTGCACCACCGCCTACAACCAATACGTTTGCCGTCAAAGCAAGAGCATTGAAGGGGAGAGTGGAGAATATTAAACTAATGAGTATTTTTTTCATTTTTTAAAAAGAGATTACTTTATTTTTTTCAACTGTTTCTTTTTTAATAAAACAAATGCTATCAGCAATATAGATAGAACGAATCGTTTTCTGAAACATATTCATCGACTTTGGAGGAAAAATTCTACTTCTCAATTTCTTTATAAGTCCTGCTCTTGGGCTTTCTTTTGCCCAAAAATGGATTTCATCAATCATGGACTTTAAAAAAGATATAGCGGTAAACCCACCTCCAAATGCAGGCCAGTATGACGTGTGTAAGTCTTCAATGACATACATACCGCCCTCCGCCAAAAGAGGAAATAGTGTTTTGAACGTCGTGATTTGCTGTCCCATTGTATGCCCCCCATCATCGATGATTATGTCGAAAGGTCCTTCTTTGTGTTCCAAATCGAGTAAAAAATCGACATCCTCTTGGTCGCCAATATAAATTTTTATTCCATCACCCTCGAATTGCTTGCATTTCTCGTCCACGTCTGCACCAATTATCTTCGCCTTTGGTAAATACTCCCGCCACATATACAATGAGCCGCCTTTCTGTACTCCAATTTCAAGAAGGTTAATCGGCTTGTCTCGATATTCTCGAAAATTAAAATCGTACTCCGCAAAATAACTTGAGAGCTTGTGCGTTACACCTCGCTTTTTATTTTTTGCGGCTTCAGTAAGTTTCATTGGGATTGATCTTTCTGCGGTCGCTTCAATAATCATTTTTGACTCCATTTGATTGAGTATACCCCCGGCCGCATAAAACAGTCAAGTGGCAGTTTCGTAATTCAAAGCATATTAACTCCTCGGCACCACAAGAGTACTTCTTGTTTTCTAAGTCGCTTCGCTCTGTTTCTTATTTCTCACCACAAGAGTACTTCCAATTTCTAGCTCGTTGCACTCACGAAATTTAGGTCGCTCGCCCTACGTCGCTAATCACATACTTTACGGTAAGCACTCCTTCATATAGTATGGTCATATGGCAAAAGTATTTATCGGCATGCTTGCGTATAACGGCGAACGCTTCATCGGCGAGGCGATCGAGTCGCTCCTCGCTCAATCGTTTCCCGACTTCACCCTGTTCATCTCTGACGATGCGTCGACCGACGGCACGCAAAAAATCTGCGAAAAATATGCAAAAAAAGACCCACGCGTTATATACCATCGACAACAAAAAAATATCGGCATGTTCCCCAATTTCAAGTTTGTGTTGGATAAAGCTCAAGGAGAATATTTCATGTGGGCTTCACACGATGACATCTGGGAAAAAGATTTTATCAAGGTTTGCGTTGAAAATATGGAGAACAAAAAAGTTAGTGCGGCAATGACGGTCATTGCAAACGTAGACTCATACGGACGAAGCGTGCGCGAGCTCACCGAAATGACCAAGCTTTCAGGAAGACCGGGTATTCGCCACGTTTCAGAATATATCCTTCAACCGGAAATACTGGGAAAAGGGAACCTTATGTACAGCCTTTTCAAAATGGACGTTATAAAAAAAGTCTGGGAAATCTACCCGCAAAGAATGGAGTGGGGTTCAGATTATATCTTCAGCCTCGCGCTCATCAGCCATTTCAGCATCTTTGTCGATGAAAAAACTTTGTTCAAAAAACGCCTCGGAGGGCACTCGAGTAAAGGATTGACTAAGGATGATAGACTTGATAGAGTAAAAAGAATCGTAATCTCGGACCCGCGAAACCACATTTTTCCTTTTGGTCGATTTAGTAAATACCTCAATGGGCACATGGAGGCATTGCAAGGAACTCCCTATCGTCCCCTTGTCGCACTACTCCTCTTCTTTCGCCTCCCTCGGTCATTTTTAATCTATTTGAAAGAACGGAACTACAAAAAATTTTTTAACCGCACAAACTAACAAAATTTTATTACATCATGATCCCCCTCCAAAAAAATGCATTCCTAAACGAAAAAGAAACAAGGCGAGCCTTGGCAGATTTTATCATACAGACCGAAAGACTCTCCATGGGAGAAAAATGCAGGGAATTTAAGGAGGTTTTTGCAAAAAAACAAGGGCGCACGGATGCGGTTCTTTTTACGAGTGGTGGAGGTGCCAACCTCGCGCTCTTTCAGGCGCTCAAAAATCTTGGTCAACTCAAAAATGGCGACCTTGTCGGGTTTTCGGGTCTGACATGGTCTACCAACGTAATGCCGATTATCCAGATGGGGCTTACTCCCGTGATCATCGATTGTGATCCCCAAACACTGAACGTTATGTCCCATCATCTTGAAGAAGTTCTGGGACGAAAGAAGTTGCAGGCTCTCTTTATTACCAATGTGTTGGGCTTTGCGGGAGATCTTGAAAAAATCAGAGAGATTTGCAAGAAACACAACGTTATCCTTCTTGAAGACAACTGCGAGTCCCTCGGTACAGAGCTCCCCACAGGAAAGACTGGAAATTTTGGAGTCGCCTCAACCTTTTCATTTTTTGTCGCGCACCACATGTCTACAATAGAAGGAGGCATGATTTGCACCGACGACGAAGACATTGGCGAGATGCTCAGGATTGTCCGTGCAAACGGCTGGGACAGAAACCTCACGAGTGCACAACAACAAAGATTGCGGACAAAACACAACATCTCGTCTGAGTTCGACGCCAAATATACATTTTATCATCTTGGGTTCAATGTCCGACCAACGGAAATTGTAGGATTTCTTGGGCTTTTCCAACTACAATATCTCGATGAAAACGTTCGCGCACGTGAAAAAAACTATCTTGAAATAGAGAAGTATGTTCGAAAGAACGATGACTTCTTTACTCTCAATCGAGACCATTTGACAACCTTGTCTTCTTTTGCCATTCCTATCATCTGCAAGACATCTGAACTTAAAGAGAAGTACGCCAAAATATTTGCGGAAGCGGGTATAGAAATACGCCCCATGATTGCAGGGAATATTCAGCGCCAGCCGTTTTATAAAATACATGTGGAAGAAATACGCCACCTTCCTGGTACGGACATCATTCATGACAATGGTTTTTACTGCGGAAACTACCCCGAACTTACCGAGGACGATATTCAGACGATCACTCGCTGTTTAGAGAAAAACGAGTAGAAAAAACCACGGGAGGCGTGTGCCTTCCGTGGTTTGTATAACAAACAATATAATGTATCAGGGTTAGGATATTTTCGTAACTCCCGCTCCAAGCGTACGATACGCATTGGATAATGTGTCGAGTTGCCATTTTCTTTTTGTCTTCATCGCTTCCGTCAAAGCTGTTTCTTCTTCTCGCTGTTCACGCGGATAGAAGAAATAAATTTCCGGAGAAGGAACAACCTTATGCCCGTCCATCATGGCAAGCAATGGTGCATAATGGGAAATATAGGTATCTTCAAGCCCAAGTTTTTTGGGCCGGTTGAGAACAAAGTATTTCGCCATCGACAACCGAAAAGCAACCGGTCCAGACATTGGGTCAAACCCGGAAAGCCCCGTCGCTTCTGCATATACCTCATTTGCTTGAGTTTCAGACTCCACTTGAAAGGCAGGATATGTTTCAACGAATGATCTCTTGCTTCGCGTAAGAATGACAATGTCCGCATCCCCTTCCGCAATGGGTTGCACCAATTGCGGCAAAGATCTGACAAGGTCATGCTTCTCCGGCTCGATCCAGACAATAATGCTATCTGAATCCCCATCAAGCTCATTGCAATGTTCTGTCCCATGAAAGAACATCTGCCGTCTCGCCGGACCCATCCCCGGAACAAACTGGGGAAAGACCCGTGCACCAGCGGCAAGAAGCGCATTTCGTACTAATGGATTATTCGAGCCATCAACAACAATGAACGGATACCCCGCTGTAGTTGCCTCCTTTACTTTGAATTACGAAACTCCGCAACCTGACTTTTCCACACCCATGCCAAACAACCGCAGTCAGGTGCGGTCTCTACAAAAGTAAATTTTTCTTCAA
>LCOP01000002.1 GCA_000996605.1 Parcubacteria group bacterium GW2011_GWA1_47_8 | reverse complement strand
GGAGGCGCGGCAGTGCAGACGGGGCGTCGTTGGTATGGAGGGACGACAAGACGAGGTGCCCCGTAAGCGCCGCGTGTACCGCAATCTCGACGGTTTCGTTGTCGCGAATTTCACCGATCATGATGATGTCGGGATTTTGACGAAGAAGCGCGCGGAGGCCGTTCGCAAACGTGATTCCCGCTTTTGCATTCACCTGTGTCTGATTTACGCGGGGAAACTCGTATTCGATAGGGTCTTCAATCGTCGTAATGTTTACCGACGGCGTATTCAAAATATGGAGGATCGCGTACAGGGTCGTCGTCTTGCCGTGTCCGGTCGGACCCGTAACGAGGATCATGCCGTGGGGCTTCTTGATCTCTATCTCGAGGATACCAACTCCTTCGTCTGACACGCCGAGATCCCCGAGCGTAAGGGGACGTGCCTGACTCTTGAGTAACCGCATCTCGACTTTTTCCCCATGAAAAACTGGCATAATGTTTACCCGCACATCGATATTCGAACCATCATCTCGCTCAAAACGGAAGCGTCCGTCCTGTGGGACGCGATGTTCGTCTATCTGAAGATTGCCGAGAATCTTTACCCGCGCGACAAGGATTGGCGCGATGGCTTGAGGCAAGCTTAAAATCTCTTGCATGATTCCGTCGATACGAAATCGCACCAAAAGTTCGCGTTCAAGCGGTTCAAAATGAATATCTGACGTATTGAGAGCCGTCGCATGGTCGATTATATTGTCGAGAATACTGACGATAGGCATTGCCGTCGCCGTCTTGGAAAGATCTGTCTCCGATGCTATCACCAAAGACTGCTCAATATTCTCGGAAATGATCTCACTGAACTCCATCCCAATCTTTTTCTTGTAGTGTTTGAGTCCGTAACGAAGACTCTGTGTTGTCGTGAGGCAGGCTTCGACCCACGCGCCGAGCTTTGCTCGTACGTACTCAATAGTATCGTAGTCGAACGGATCGAGCATGGCGAGTTTTGCAATACCCTTCTCCTTGTCATACGCGAAAAGTACGATGTTTTTTGATTTTGCGTATACTTCGGGAATAAGACCGAGTACCTGTGGGTCAATCGTTTCTTTTTTAAGGTTAACTATTGGTACTCGATAATATGAACTCATGAGCTCCCCGAAATAGTCCTCGGGAATTTTTTCTGTACCGATAAGGACATTTGCAATCGATTGACCGGAACGACGCGCCTCTTCTGTCGCCACAGTAAAGTCATCAGCGTTTACCAGCCCCGACTCGAGTACAATAGACTTCAATTTTTCCTCAGTGATGTGCATGATGTGAAAACAATTGACATTTAACCTTTAACAATTGACAGCAGATTTTCGCAAAGCGAAAATCTGCGAGTCACATGTCAATGGTCACACGTCACATGTTTATCCTTTTAGTATACCACGATGCAACAAAAAACTCTGTGGATATGCACCTACCATTGTTGAAGCCAGGCTTCAACAATTCAACAGAAGCATGGCTTCAACTAAACTATGGGAATTGAAGTGCGCATGAGGCCTCTTCGAAAAAGATCTGGTCTGCGCACATGCGGGCAAATTTCTTAAATTCCTTCTCATCGGCAAATTCCTCATCGAGAACATCCGAGGAGATGATCTTTCTCATGTTTGATTCATTGTAAAGATACCCCCCGAGACTCGTGTACGGATAATGAGTCGCAAATTGATATGCATCTTCAAACTCACTCACTGCTTTTTTGAGACCTCCTGGGTACAATTCAAAAACATTTTTTATATGCAGGTATACATTTAAATATTTGAGATAATTATCGGATCCAACCCTGCGTGCCTTGTATGGTCCTTGGAAAAGACGGCCTGTTTCTTTGTGCCGAGTATTAAATCGATTTGTTGTCCCAGTTCCAAATTTATGCATAAATTTTGAAACTCCGCCTTCTTTTATTTCCTGAAGTACAAGATGGTAGTGATTATCCATTAAAGTGAGAGCAATGATGCCTACAAGTTTGTTCTGCTTTGGCCAAGTACTCGGCCAAACTAATACCCCTCCACTATTGAAATCAGCCCCAAGTAAATCACTGAGAGTACGGAACGGATTCTCGGGAGAGTATTCATCATTAAAATAAAACAGTGTTTGGAGAAATCTCCATCTATCTACGTCATCGCGCACTATCTCCTGTTTCCTATTCCCACGATTAAAGACGTGAACGATATCACCGACACCAAATGATTCTTTTCTCATGACTCAATTGTACCATTGTTGAAGCCAGGCTTCAACAATCAATCTCCGTTGAATGTTGAAGCCTGGCTTCAATAATGTTTAGAGCTTGAGGAGCGGGTAGAGGTGGAGGGCGGTGAGGATGGGGATTGCAAAAATGAGTGCAAATGGTGCGGCAATGAGGAATGCGGGTGGAAGTGGAACGCGCTCGATACTATAGAAAAACCGCGCGCCAAGAGAAAAAATTACGGCGACAAAAAGTCCTATCGGCAAGAGTGTAATGACCCCCGGCCAGCCGGCAATGAGGAGAGCAAGAGCAATGATTGCAATATCCCCTTCTCGAAAATTAATCGGGCGATAACGGGCACGAACAACAAGGAAGGCGAGAAAGAGTCCGACGATAATGAAGAGTGCAATCGTGCTCAAGAAAAAGTTTTGGAAGGAATGGAACGCGAAGTATCCGTGTGCACCGTCAAATGCGGGGCGTAACCATTCGAGCATTGAAGGAAACGGCACTTCTGGAGAGAGTGCTGATGAAAGTAGTATTTTCGTGAATTCGCTTTTGCCCCAGACGACATACTGCCCCCATGTGGCGACTGCGCCATACAAAATATGGAGAAATACCGCCACGACAATAAGCCAGCGGTAAGCGATATCTTTAAGCCACGCTGATTTAAATACACGCACGAGCACGACTACAAAGAACACGAGCCATACGGCGAGGGCGATTCTATCGAGATTAGAGAAAATAAAATTAAGTATCATAAATAAAGGTTCCCCGTGGCAAGCCGACGGGGTATTGTCGGAGCTCACTTTGCTCGCACTTTCTCACCGCAAGCGGTGAGGTATTAGACCTATATTAACTCCTTGGCTCAAAAATACAAAAGATTACTTTTGTATTTTGCTCGCCCTACGTCGTTAATAAAATAGTAACAAAAAAACACCCGACCTGCTAGCAGGTCGGGTGTTTTTTTGAAAAACGTTAACTGAACTAGAATAACGCGCCAGTCAATGGTAAGAGATTTAAACTATTTCCACTCTCATATTTATCATCATTATCTCCACCATCTTTTGTCATTTTGTTATCATCAACGGTATATGCATTACTCTCAAGCACCGCGTCAATCTCAAAAACATAAGCTGGCTTACCCGCGCCAACGCTTGCCGTAGTTCCATTCTGGCATGCATAGCGATAGACAAGATCTGAAGCAGTAGCTGTTGTTGTGATTGAGTTGGTAGGGTCAACAGGAAAACTTGAGATTGGTGTTCCGCCCGTCAATGCTTTCAAATTAACAGGAATCCAGCCCGTTCCATCAACTTTTCCGGCTGTTGTACCACTAGGGGCACCGGAAGTCGACACCCATGGAGTAAACGCGGAGTCAGAACCAGCAGTTAATGTTCCACCAAGAGTAGGTGTTACATTAGCACTGTATCGAATCTTAGGAGCTGCTGCTAGAGTAGTGGCACCTGCTGGTGTTGTAGTAGTCGTACAAATTACACCAAAATTATCGAGGCTTGGGGTTGAGGATGCGGTAAGCATGATGCCGAGGGCGGTTTTGACTGACTTCAAGTCCGAGATGCGCTGTGCATCACGTGCTTTTTTGAGCGTTTCTGCCGGGTTCAACATGAACACGAGAGCGATTGACAGGATGGCGATGATTGCGATAACGATTAAAAGTTCAAGGAGGGTGAACCCGCCGCCAAGGCGGTTGTGAGCAAGCCCGTTCTCGCGTTTTTCTTTGAGGTTAGTGAGTGAAATCATGGTGATGAATTAGTTATGATGATTAGAATGTTAGAACGGTACTGATGCCCCTGTTCCAAGAATTTTCAAATTAGTGCCAACTTCATAGTAAAGATCTGCGTTTCCGCCATCAGTAGTTTTCTTATTGTCAGCTGACCCTGTTGTAGCATACGCAGCACTTTCGAGTTGGGCATCAATCTCAAAAGCAAGGGGCGTTATCGAGCAGGCATAACGATACACCAGGTCTGTACTTACCACATTTGAAGCACTTGCAATTGTATTTACGGGGTCAACAGGAAGATTAGAGATTGGGGAACCACCAATTAAGTTATCGAATGGCACCGGAATCCATCCAAGGCCATCAGTTGTAGCTGGGGTAGAAGAGATTTGCGCAGTTGGTTGACCAGATGTGACACTTCCGTCAAGAAGGAGGTCACTAAACCCAGCAACGCCAGAATAATAGATAAGGTCACCAGCAGCATACGCCCCCGTTGCAGTTAATTTACAACCAGCATTAGACGCACCACCCAAAAGTGGCGTTGTCGTGCTCGTAAGATAAATCCCGAGTGCCGTCTTCATGGTACTCAAGTCTGACATACGCTGTGAGTCGCGGGACTTGCGGAGTGCTTCTGCGGGGTCCAAAACGAGCACGAGCGCGACGGACAATATGGCGATAATGGAAACGACGATCAAGAGCTCGAGGAGGGTGAAGCCCGAAGGGGACGTGGGCTGTCGCGGACTAGACGCGGAAGAATGCGGGGAATTAAAACATTTAACAGAATCCCAAGACTTTTTTATTCGTGAAATCATATTCAAAATTATTATTTAATTGTTATGTTATTGATTATACCTTTTTGGCAAGATGGGAACAAGTAACCTGTGGATAAGTCGGGGCGGAAGGTGGAATTTGGAATGTGGAATGTGGAATGTGGAATAATGCAGGGATTCAGATACAAATGTATAGACCGAGTGCAAAGATAAATACATAAAGGTCGGGTCTTGAATTCATGGGTTTTGTATGTCTTTGCGAGCGTAGCGAAGCAATCCAGGATTCATGGTACATACTCTGGATTGCTTCGTTCCTCGCAAAGACAGGGTTCCGCGTCCCATTCCAAATTCAATATTCCAAATTCCATATTCTACCCCAAATACCCTTTCACCTTATCAATAACATCCTGAATGGAATAATCCACCTTGACCAAATATTCATTAGCACCAAGCGCAAGGGTACGATCTTGATCGCTCTTTTGGCCAAGATTCGAAAGAATTATGACGGGGATGCTTGCGAGCTCTGGTTTTTTTTTGATATCTTCAAGAACACCGAAACCGTCTTTCTTAGGGATCATAAGATCGAGCAAAATGACGTCGGGCTTTTCGGCAATAATCTTCATAACCGCCTCCTCGCCATCGCGGGCAAGGATGGTCATGATCCCCTCTTTTGCGAGCTTGATCTCATACACTTTAGAGATATGCTCGTCGTCCTCGACGATCATCACTTTTTTTTGTTTTGTATCCATTTTGTAATTATTCAATATTCTATATCATGCGTAACTCACAATCTTTTCTATTAATTTGTTCAAATCGTAATCACTTTTCACCAAATAGTCAACAGCTCCAAGCTCAAATCCAATCTTTTTTACTTCAGCTCCACCTGAAACAGAACAAATAACCACTTTCAAATCTTTGTATTCCTTGTGATTGCGAAGCTCTTGCAAGAACTCGATGCCATTCATTCCCGGAAGCAGTATATCAAGCCAAATAATATCTATGGTGGTATGTTCTGCCTTGAGCACATTGAGTGCGTCTTCGGCGCGCATTACCGATATGACATGGTGTCTATTTTGCTTGAGTTTAAGTGTGATTGCGCGGTTCAGCGCCACATCGTCTTCTACAAGAAGAATCGTCTTTAATTTTATTTTTTCTTCCATACTTTAATATATAAAGATTAAATGGCTTTCTCATATGCGGGAAAAATTGTCACTTCCTCGATAGCCATCCTGTCTTTTATTCTATCACGTATCCTGTTATAATCCAGCGCAATATCCGACGGTACATCCTCACCATTGATAGCTAATATCCTATTTATAACAAGAGCAAAATTCTCTGCATAAGATTTCATTGTAAGGTGGAATAGGTTTGCCATGCGACGCACTTCTTCGTCCGAGGATTTTATAAGTGTCGGATAGAGTTTAGTATCTTCTCTTTCTAAATGCGGAACGAGCACCTCTTGTAATTTCTGAATAAGATTCTTCCTATTTTCTAAGTTGTTCGTCGTGTCAATCGCGTCAAAAATATCCCGAATTACGTTGTGCTCTCTCTCAAGAGTTTTGATGAAGTCTGTAACCATAATGATTAAATTGTTTTTAATAATGCTTAATAACTACCCCGCGCAATCTTAGAAGGAATTATACATCCGTACATCTATTCTTGCAATAACTCAACATGTAGAAGCTATCATCTAATGAATCACCCCGCCGCAATCGGACGAGGTATCCCGGCTCCGACAACGTTAGATTATTAAAGCGGGATTGTAAAGAAGAACGTTGTTCCCTTTCCTTCAGAACTTTCAAACCATACCTTGCCGCTCCATGACTCGATCAAATCTTTCACCAAAGAAAGACCTAGACCAGAACCGTCTGGAGCCCACGAGCGTGCGTTTTCAGCTCGAAAGAATTTCGAGAAAATACGCGGACGCTGATCCTCGGGGATACCAATGCCATTGTCACGCACGAGATAGACGACTTCTTTTCCATCCTCACTCACGTTCCACTTTATTTCAATGGTATCTTTTTCCTTTGTATAGCGAATTGCGTTAGAAATAATATTCAAAACAACCTGCCGCAACGTGAGTGCATCAAGAGACACGATAACAGGACCTTGTTCTGGCGGAATCACAGTAAGTGCTAGTTTCTTTACATCAACCTGCGGCGCGAGCTCCTTCGTTATATCGGCTGTAAACACACCGAGATCTATCGGTTTCTTGTCTGTTTTAAGCTTTCCATTTTCAATACGAGAGATACCGAGCAAGAGATCTACGGTCTGATAAAGACGCTCCACACCACCATGGATCTCATTTAGAAAATCACGTTGTGAATCCGAGACATCTCCCGCATCTCCCGAAAGAAGCATTTCTGAGTACCAACGAATCGTAGTAAGCGGCGTGCGAAGCTGGTGTGAAGCAACAGAGATGAATCCGGACTTTGCCTCATCAAGCTCACGGTCTTCGGTCGCATCGCGAATAAGAATAACTGCGCCAACATCTCCCCTTTCTCCTCCACCAAGAGACGCCGCGGAAAGCACGATGGGGAGCGGCTCAGTTCGCATACTTGTGGTTAGAAATAATTCGTCTTCAAGATCGGCGACAACAGTTTTCTTGGTCAAAAACATTTCATCGGTCGGCCATGTTCCCGGAAGAAGCTCTTCTTTTCTTTTCTTCCAAAGTTTCATCATGGTACGCAAGTCTTTGCCCAAGAGATCGCCAAGAGAGGGAATCTGAAGAAGCTCCGCTGCCTTTGGATTCACGAGCATAGTGTTATAATCCCCGTCGATAATAATCAGCCCGTCGCCGATCGAGGAAATGATGGTCTGTAATCGATTTTTCTCAACCTCAAACTTTTCTTTTGTATGCCACGCATCTTCGAGAAGATTTCTCGTTGCTCTTTCCGTCTGTGCGATGAATTTCTCCTGCTTCTCGTGTTCCTCAATATCTTTTTTTAACACAATTTCCTTTTCTTCAAGTTCACGTTTTGAAGCTTGCAGGGATTCTTGGTTGCCGCGAATCGTATTAATCATTTTGTTCAACATACCTGCCAAATACCCCATTTCGTCTTTTGTATGTACCTGTGCTTGCACCTGAAGATCATCTTTCGTGACCCGTTCGAACACCGAGATAATCTCATCAATACGCGCAGTCGATCGACGGACAAACAACCAAACAATGGATATTATCATGACAAGCAAGGTAATCCCGATGATGAGAACTTTCTTCGTAAACGCAACGAGAGGAGCAAAAATTTCTTCCTTGTCTACCTCTATAATAAGCACGAGTCCTTGTTCTTTATCGCACGATGATACTCCAAATACACGGATTCCGCGATAATCATCGTATTCCCCTCTCATTTCCTTACCATTGTCCAGACACTCTTTTACGGGAAGTGTATCAATCTTTTGTTTCAATTTCAGATCTTTAACATAACGCGAAGGTGTAACCATGATACGATCTCTATTGACAGCGTACGCTTCGGTAGTTTTGTAACCCAACGATTTTCCTTGTTCGGTCTCTCCGTACCAGAAGTGCTGTTCCTTATTCAATACGTCAGAATTCAATGCGTTAGAAATTTCATTCGAGCTTAAAAAATGTACGAAAAGGACAGCGTCAAGAGGTTCGTGCTTTCCTTCTTTTCTTGGTATAAAAAACCGCACCGTTGCATGCACCATCGGTTCTGGGGTTTCGTCTTCCTCGAAAAAGATCCCTTTCATGAACACATCGCCAAAATTTGAGTCTATCGTCTTGCTAAAATAATGTACCCCGAGCTCGATCTCTTCTTTGAGCTCATCGGTCCCAATCCTTTCAGGGCGTGTCGAAGCAATGACGCGACCGCTACGATCAAGAATTTCCGTTAACATGATCGTTTGATCATAGATCATCTTATTCTCGTTTACATAGGCTGTAAACGCTTTTGCGAGTTCTGCGCGCTCCGGTGTCCCCTCCTTTGCGGTCAATATCGCTTTCACGATATTCTGGAGATTCATATCAGATGTCCAGTCAAGCGCTCGCGTCCCCGTCTTACCCCAGAAAGCATTCATCGTCTCTTTTGTCTGTTTAATGATGACGTAGAAATTATTGAGTGTTTGAGTTTTTAAAATACTTTCTGTAATCTGCACATAAAAGATTATGCCCGTCAGAAAGATAAGAAATATTAATCCCAAAAAAAGAGAAGCTTTTGTACGTAATTTCATATTGTGTCTTTTATGTGCAAGAAATTTATATTTCTGTTGATAATAAGTATAGCATGTAAAAAAATAACTTGGTATACTATATAGGGACAGTTGTTAGTCATTTAGTCTATAAGTTGTTAATGAATTCACTATAGACTACAAACTATCAACCATAGACTTGAATTCACCCCCATGAACATCCTAAACCTCCTCACCAAAGAAAAACGCGTCGCGGGTATCGAGATTAGCGACTCGGTGATTCGTATCGCCTTTTTCCGTTCGCACAAAAAAGGGCGAAGGGGAAAACAACCGACAACTAACACCGCTTTGCGGACAATTGACAAAAATACCAACACAAAGGAGGAAATCGTGCTCATCGAAGAGCCAATAGCCGCAAATATTATTGCAGATGGCGTTGTTGTTGATGTCGATCTCCTCAGTAAAACATTAAAAGAAATTCGACTGAAAGCAAAGCTTGGCACCGACTATGCTGTCGTTGCTATCCCCGATGACAATATCTACTCGCGCGTTTTCTCTTTTCCCAAGACCGTTGACGGCACACGCCTCTCCGAAGCAATGCGTCTTGCCATCGGATTCCAACTCCCTATGAAAGTCGAGGATGTATATCTCGACTGGGAACGCACCCCGGGGAATTCACCAATGAACGAGATCCTCCTCTCCACAATCCCTAAAAGTGTCGCACAAGGATACGTCGATGCCATCGAGCGCGCCGGAATCAAAATTCTCGCACTCGAGTCTCACCTCTCAAGTATCGCCCGCGCGATCAAAGCAGAACCGGAACAAACAACGCTCTTCACTAAAAAGACTCCCGACGGTGCAACTATTTTTTGTTTGAGAGACGGCGTGCTCCGTTTTTCGCGCGCGCTCCCCAGACTCTTTGTCCCCGAAGAAAAAATTTCCGCGGAGGTCGCGAACATAAAAACCGCCCTTGAGGCAGACATGAAAAAAACCGTCGAGGAAGCTTCTCTTGTCCAAGCTCGCGTTCGCGATGAGTATAGAGGGGCAACCGAGAGCACCGAGCCACCGTCAAAATGGCTCATACCGCTCGGCGCCGCGATCCGCGGAAAGATGCCCGAGGGGACAGACAATCTCATTTCTTTACTGCCCGTCGGCACCGAAGAAGCGTACGCCTACCAAAAAGCAGCAACCGTCGTCGCACTCATTCGCAACATGACAATCGGTGTATCGGTATTTTTTATGGCGGTATTTTTAGGCGCGTATTTCTTTATGTTTTCGCTCGCACAAAACGCAGAGCGGACTATCGCGACGCTCTCTGCTTCAGCTATCTCTCCAGAATTGTTGGAGAAGGAGGCGTGGATTGAACACGTGAACGAACTCACCGCGACCGGACAAGTAATCCTCGACGGAACACCGATTTGGAGTGGAGTCCTCGACGAGGTGAGCAGGCGTATTATCGACGGAATCTCCGTCTCGAGTTTTTCCGCACCGTCTATCACAGAAAAAATGTCTCTCACTGGTACCGCACGCAATCGCGAAATACTCAATCTCTTTAAAAAATCTCTTCTCGACTCCCCTCTTTTGACCGAGATTGACTTACCGATCACCAACATCGCGCAACGAGAGAGCATCCCCTTTTCGGTATCATTCCGCATCAATGACCCGAGCACAGCATACTGGAGATGATATACTAACACCATGTTCACGAACAAAAATCTTTTTATCCTCATTGGTCGCCATGTGCTTATCGCCCTCGTGGTGGTCGGCATCGCAGGGGCGGTGGTCTTCTTTTTCGCGCGTAAAATCGAGAAGATCTCGACTACCGTAGTAATCAACCGAAACCTCGCAACTTCACTTGAGAAACGCACAGGGGTCTTTACCACCCTCAAACGTGATACGGAAATTGTGGGGACAAACGACACCTTTATTGAAGGTGCTTTCCTTCCCGCAGATAATATCCTTGCATTCATCTCTACATTAGAGAGTCTCGCACTCAAAAATGGCATTACCCAAACGTTTAACTTTGACAGTCCTACTCCCGCAAACATCGACACTCCTTTGCCACTCTTGCAAATCACATACACCAACAATATTCCAAGTAATGTGTTCGCCTTTTCAAACTACCTCAAAGATTTCGAAAAACTCCCCTATTTCACTAAAATTGAAAGCTTAAACATCACCGCCCAAAGCCCTACCGGCTGGAGTAGCACATCAAATGCGTCCTTCCGTGCGATACTTTATACGAAGGCAATCCAATAAACACCATGGACATCAAAAAAAATACTTCCGTGCTTATCGAATCATTGAAAAAGATCAAGTATCAGGACTTGATCTATCCGGGAATCTTTATGTTCTTTTTTATCATCATCTTGATAATCTTTCTCTTTGCGGTGCAATTCATTTCCAAAAACATGAACAAAGTATTTTCTTCCGAGAGCGACAGTCCTGCGCAAGTGCTCAATCGAGAAGACTACGAATCAATCGCAAAAAAACTCAACATCAAAGTACTAGACACTGAAGAGCAAACGACCACCGCGTCAATAGAAACAGCTGTCGCAGTTACAACCAATTCTGAAGTAGCGGAGGTAGCGACTTCTTCTGCTTCGCAAGTATTGGACAAGCGCTCAATTACCATCGTCGTGCAAAACAGCACCGCAAAAGCGGGTGCCGCGACGATACTTGCGAAAGCACTTGAGGATGGCGGGTTCACAAAACCAAAAACGGGGAACGCGGACAAACTCTACGCGACCACAACCATCTTCATCAAAGAAAGCAGGTCAAACTACACTGCTTCTCTCCTCGAAGAAATAAAAAAGATATACCCTGCCGTCGTCGCAACCACGACGCCCGAAAGCACACCGTTTGATGCGACAATCATCATTGGCACGCGCTAAAAAAGTTGTTTTAATTTCACTATCTACCTATACAGTACGATAGTATCGTATAAGTAGATAGTATTGTACTCGTCGTCAAGCATAAAAACCCCAAGCATATATGCTCGGGGTTTTTCGCGCCCGCTACTCCATATTCAATATTCCGTTAATTTCAAAACAGATCATAATTTCTTAATTTTAAAATTAATAGCTTTCTACTAACCTTTTCCACGCAACAAAGAGGTTTTGCGTGAATGGCAAGCGGGCGATGGAAAAGACCGTTTTTGCACTAACCTATGTGGAAAAGGTTAGTAGGATTCAAACTTAATATCATCGAGATCAAGCTCGCGAGAGGTACCTTCACGACTCGTGAATATAATATTGTTGATAATGACGTTCTCCGCACCGAGATACACAAGCGGTATTGATATCTTTTGGAACTCCGTATAATTCGAAGTATTTTTCACGAAGTCGCCGAGCGTCATTTTGCCGAATTCAGTGCCATTGCTATCTTTCAAACGTACATATATTGTATCCCCGAGCGCTTGCCCCTTTGCCCAAAAGGTAAGATACCGAAATGAGTACGTATACATACCTTGCTCTTGGTGAAAATCGACACTCTCGCCAGCCGCTGTGAACGTCGTCTGGATTGTTGGCGTGCCGCCCATACCGTCTTTTTCATAAATACGCGTATCACTCCCCATCGCGGGAATTTCCCATCCGTTCACCAATTCGTCAATGAACACTTCGGGTGCGTAGGTGTCGCCCTTGCCTGATGTCGGTCGAATCATCGGCGTATTCGTAAACGTAATATTGTCGAGATAAATATCTCCCGACTTCTCACTTTGGAATACAATTTCAGACACAACTGAATGAGATGCTTTGAGTGGTAAGAAGCTTATATACATCTGCGCAAAATCCCTCGTAACATGCCCCTTCTGCAAGTACCGCGAGATATTCTGACTCCCAAGTTTTTTTCCTTGGTCGTCATACAGAGTCATCGTTATTCGTTCTCCGCCGAGACCACCGACAATATATAAATTGATACCGTCGTAATTTTTTGCATCGACGCCCGCAGCGCTTTTTAGTCGAACCTCCCCCAAAGCCGCGTCAAATTATCCACATGCGCAGACGATGTTTCGATATTCCAGTCAGCAATCAATGATTCAAGAAAAACGAAGGGTGTGGTGAGGGGATCCGGTTTTTGCACTACCGGCGCCACAGAGATAACTTGCGCGACCATGTTTTGCGCTTGCTTCTCTACTTCCACGTCATCTGTGTTTGTGGGTAATACACTGTCCGAGATAACAACAGTATTTGGAACTTCTGAAGATTTCTTCGGTGTTTCTATCGCCACTTTTACGTCTTGAGTGCTGGTGGCTTCTTGCGTAGTGGCAAGGGAAGAAGCTGTGGAATTTTCTGATAATACTTCTCCTGTATCTTTTGCCAACACCGCAGAGGCCGGTTTTACGCCATTATATATGGTTTTTACCAGAAAAAAGGCGGGAATAAACGATGTGGCAACAAGAGCCGTCAGTGCGAGTTTTTTGAACATATGTACCTTATACCATAAAGCAGGAAAAAGTCAACTACCTTTTGGGTAAATTCTCTACCGCACAAAGAGGATGTCCTTGAAGTTACTTCGCACATGCCGCACAACGACAACCATACGGCTTGATATACATATCGAAATATTCTTTGCCATAATCATACGAGAGCTCCTCCCCCGCCTCAATACGGCGAAGCGCGCGCAGAAACACTCTCCCTGCAACTATTTCCGCTTCACAATTTGGTTTGCATGAATGATTAATGTACCGCGCGATATTCGAGCGTGCACTGCCGTCGATCATGCGGAAACGGCTCGTCTCAAAAAGGTATTTGTTGGCAAGCTCGTCTACCGCATGCCCTCGCACCACCGTGCCGACGTATTCAATGACATATGAAGAACGTTTAATAGGCTCCACCGCAAAAAGCCCGAGCCCCGCACGGGATCGTTTTGTTTTCAATTTAACATTTGCAGGAATCGGTATCGGCATCAGTAGTATCGGGTGTATACTATACTATATTAGACCCGCTGTACAACAAAAAAATATTCCCCATGCCCAAAGACAAAGCCGACACATTGTTCAAAAAAATACTTTACCGAGAAATCTCCTTACTCGTTATTTTTTCCGTTACCCTGATTGCATACGAAACAAAGCTTGTCCCTGAAACATCCGAAGCAATCATTCTCTCCGGCATCGCCATCTTGGGTATCATTCCCATTCTCCTATCTGCATGGAAAAGTATTCTTCAAAAACGAATCAATGTCGACCTCCTCGCCACGATTGCCCTGGTATTCTCCCTTCTTGCAGGAGAGTGGGTGTCTGTGCTTTTCATCAACCTGATGCTTACTTTGGCGCGTGTTTTGGGAATCTTCGCAAAAAAACGTGTTCACGCATCGCTCGAAAGTCTTGCAAAAATGAAGCCCTCGCGTGCGCGAGTCATGCGCGGAAAAGATGCGGTTGAAATCCCTTTGAACGAGGTCGCCGTAGGCGACCTCGTTATCGTAAATCTGGGAGAACAAATCCCCGTCGACGGTACGGCAGTAAAAGGAAGCGCCACCGTCGATCAATCATCGCTCACCGGCGAATCCCTGCCGACCCTCAAAGAGTCCGGCGATGAAGTATTTTCCGCAACAATCATTGCCTCGGGGAATCTTGTCATTCGCGCACAAAAGATCGGCAAAGCGACAACCTTTGAACGCATGATTACGCTCGTTGAGAATTCCCGATCAATCAAGACGCGTATGGAAACAACCGCAGACAAATTCGCCAGTTGGTATATCGGTATCGTACTCGTGGCCGCACTGGCAATCTATCTTGTCACCAAGAATGAGGCAATGATCCTTGCGTTCGTCCTCGTGGTGTGTGCGGACGATATCGCCGTCGCGATACCCCTTGCCTACATCGCAAGCATGGGAGCCGCCGCGCGGCGCGGTATCATCATCAAAGGAACAAGTTTCCTCGAGAACGCCGCAAAAATAACCACGCTCATCGTCGACAAGACAGGGACACTCACGACAGGAAAGCTTTCAGTCAAACATGTTCGTTCGTGGGGCGATGTTACGGTTTCTCACGCCATCAAACTTTCGGGGCTTCTCTGTCACGGCTCGACACACCCAGTTGCGCAAGCAATCGCACGGTACGCAGCGGAAAACAACATTGCGTGTATCACTCCTGATCATTTTGAAGAAAAAGAAGGGCGCGGCCTTCGCGGTGTGACACACGACAAAGAAATCATCGTTGGACGTGCTGAATTCATGGATGAATACAACGTCGCGATCACCGACAATATTACGCTCGCTATCATCGAAGAAGAGCGCCGTGGACACAATGTTACCTTGGTCGCCTATGACAAACAGATTGTGGGACTTTTTGCACTTGCAGATACGCTTCGCCCTCATGTCGCGCAGACAATCGCCACGCTCAAAGAAAGCGGGGTTCGCGATATTGTTATGCTTACCGGCGACAACGAGGTTGTTGCACGAGGAATCGCGCGCGCGGCAGGAATCACCGACTATCAAGCAAACTTGCTTCCAGAACATAAAGTCTCAGCTCTCGAAGCGTACCTCGGGCCCGACAAGATTGTTGCGATGGTCGGAGACGGGGTCAATGATGCGGCAGTTCTCGCACGTGCCGACATAGGGATTGCAATGGGTAGCATCGGTTCGGATGCCGCAATAGAGTCAGCGGACATTGTCCTCATGAAAGACAATCTTTCCAAGCTTGTTGAGTTACGTGCTATCGCGCGACAAGTACTCTCCGTTGCGCGCGGAAATTTTGCCATTTGGGGTGTCGTAAACATTATTGGTATCTATTTGGTATTTACGGGAGTCATCAATGCTCCGCAAGCGGCGGCGTACAACTTTCTCACCGACTTTATCCCCATTATAAACTCACTTCGACTTTTTAATTCCGGACGAAAGGAGATATAATTCTCTTACCTATGAACTTTTCTTCGTACGCGAGCACAAATATTTCCGCCGTTCTCAAAAAATTTGAAGTCGACCCGAAAAGAGGGCTTCTCCATAATGAGATTGCCGAGCGCCGCAGAGTATACGGTATCAACACAATCAAAGAGAGCAGGGTCAGTCCATGGGAAATCCTGCTCCGTCAATTAAAATCGTCGTTCATCTACCTTCTCATCGGGGCGGCAGTACTCTCGTTCCTTCTTCGTGAAATGACCGAGGGGGTCATGATAGTCATTTTTCTTCTTATCAATACGTTTCTCGGATTCTATCAAGAATATCGCTCTGAACAAACCGTCGAACTTTTGAGAAAATTCATCCCTCGCCGCGTTAAAGTACGGCGCGAAGGCACACTCGCTACGATCCCCGTAGAAAACCTCGTCTTGGGAGATGTGGTAATCATTGAAGCAGGGAACGGCATCCCCGCGGATATTCGTATCATCGAGGAGTTCAACTTAACCGTAAACGAGGAGCCACTCATGGGGGTGGCGGGGTGGAGCTTCACGAGGCGAACAATATCGGGTTTTCAGGAACGACGGTAGTCTCTGGGCGCGGCGTCGGTATCGTCTTTGCCGTCGGATCGCAGACGGTGATAGGCGATATCGCACGACTCTCCAGTGAGGGCAAGCGTGAGAGTAAATTCGAACAAGAGCTTGCGAAGTTCAGCAAATTCATCCTCTACCTCGTACTGATAACTCTTGCGTTCATCTTTGTCGCAAACATTCTCCTCAAGGGCTTCAGCACTGATATCGTTGGGCTCGCCATCTTTTCCATTGCCCTTGCCGTCAGTGTCGTACCCGAAGCACTCCCCGTGGTGATGACATTTTCCCTCTCACGCGGAGCGCGGCGTCTCGCAAAAAATCACGTCGTCGTCAAGCGTCTTTCCGCTATTGAAGACCTCGGGAGCGTGGAAATATTTTGCACTGACAAAACAGGAACACTGACAGAGAATAAACTTACAGTTTCCGAAACCTGCGGTCAGAATCGCGAAGAAATTATTTTTGCCGCAAATATGGGGGGTTCCTATCTTGCGATGCGCGACCGAAATGAACACATCGACCCGTTTGACCGTGCACTCTGGGAAGCGTTGTCTTCGACGGATCAAACTCGTATTGCCGCATATGAAAAAATCCGCGATATTCCATTCGACCCCGTCCGGCGCAAAAACAGCGCGCTCTTGTCGCACGAGGGGAAAACGATGCTCATTGTGCGCGGCGCGCCGGAGGTCCTCTTGGATGCCGTTTCCATCTCCCTTGAGGAGCGCGCGCATGTCCTTTCTTGGATGGCGGACGAGGGACGCAAGGGGCGACGAACACTCGCTGTTGCTTCAAAGAATCTTTCTTCTGTAGACTATGACGACGTCAAAGACGAAGAAGGTCTCACGTTCATCGGTTGTGTCTCATTTGTCGATCCCATCAAAGTAAGTGCGCGCAAAGCAATACAGGATGCGGTTGCGCTCAAAGTTGGCATCAAGATCATCACGGGAGACAGTCGCGAGGTTGCTGGTACGGTAGCGTACGAAGTCGGTCTCGCGAAAAACCCCGAGGAGGTCATGACCGCGCGTGAGCTCTTTGCTCTAAACGAAGACGATCGCACTGCCGCGCTCGATCGTCTGAACGTCTTTGCGCGTGTATCACCCGAAGAAAAGTACCGAATCATCGGCATGTTCCAAAAAAAATACCGAGTTGGATTCTTGGGCGAAGGCATCAATGATGCCCCCGCACTCAAGAGATCCAATGTCGCAATCGTTGTCGATGGAGCCTCCGACATTGCGCGCGAAGCCGCCGATATTGTCCTCCTTGAAAAAAGCTTGGACGTCATCATCGGTGGCATCCGCGAGGGGCGCGCTATTTTCGCCAATACCGTCAAATATCTGCGGAGTTCGCTTTCCTCCAATTTTGGAAACTTTTATGCAGTCGCGATTTCGTCGCTCTTTATCCCCTTTCTCCCGATGTTACCCCTCCAAATCCTCCTCGTGAATCTGCTCTCGGACTTCCCTGCGATTGCCATCGCTACCGATAATGTTGAGCCAAAAGAGCTTCAAAAACCCAAACAATACGACGTACGAAACATACTTATTTTTGGCACCATCTTGGGTGTAATCTCCACACTTTTTGACTTTATTACCTTTGCCTCATTCTATCAAGTAAGTGCCGAGTCGCTCCAAACACATTGGTTCATGGTGAGCATTTTAACCGAACTTGTATTCTTCTACTCTATCCGTTCGCGTAAAATCTTTTTTCGCACCGTGGCACCGTCACGCACTATTGTCTTCCTTTCCCTTCTTGCGGGCGCCCTCACCATCGCGCTTCCTTTTACCACATTCGGACATACCATGTTTAACTTCATAAGCCCTTCCGCTTCCTCACTTGGATTTGTACTTGGCCTCGTGGGCACGTATTTTATCACCACCGAAATCGCAAAACTGTTCTACTATCGCATGACCGCACCTACTACCCGAACATAACCCTCTGTGCTATATTGAGCGTATGAAGAAATTTTCCAAGAGATGGATTGTGGGGGTTTTTGTTCTTGCCGGTATAGGCGGGTTCATATATTGGTCAGGATTACAAAAAAACCCTGTTATACTGGAAAATACGATTACCGTAAAACGTGGTGATGTCCTCCAAGAAGTGAGTGTTACGGGACGCGTCAAGCCCGTGACCGCCGTGAATGTAAGTTTTGAAAAGGCAGGGCGTATCCAAGGGGTCTATAGAAAGGTCGGGGACCACGTCACCCAAGGAACACTCCTCGCGGAAGTGGAGTCTTCCTCTGCGCAAGCGGCGCTTATGGAGGAACAGGCGCGACTTGCGGAACTAAAGCGTGGCTCGCGCCCCGAAGAAATCGCCGTCAAAGAAGCCGAGCTCGCAAAATCTGTGCAAGACCTCGCAAACACGTATAACGACGTCCTCGACACCGTACAGGATGCATTTACCAAGTCTGACGAAGCGCTTCATGCAAAAACAACGGGAATATTCTCGGGATCAAAAAGTTCTTCGTATGCGCTCACCTTCTCTGTGTGCGACAGCCAACTCGCCTTAAACACAGTGACGCTTCGGGGAGACGAGGAATCTGATCTAAGCACATGGAGAACAGAGCTCTCCGGAATCCCTCTCTCTCCATCTTCCAAGGAGCTCGAGGCTCTGCTCGACAAAGTGGCTTCTCATGTAAACGGAATAAAAATATTCCTCGAAACGCTCAGTCGCGCCCTCACGTTGGATTGTACCCTCATCAATGCGGGGCTTGATACCTATCGTACCAACGTGAACACCGCGAGAACGAACACTGCGACCGCTCTTGCCTCAATCAATACGCAAAGACAATCCATCGCATCGCTCAACCTTGCCGTTCAAAAAACAAGGAACGAACTTTCTCTCTTGCGCGCGGGTACCGCGAGCGAAGTGACTGCCGCACAGGAAGCGCGTGTGCTTTCAGCGCAAGGAGAACTTCAAAAATATCGCATCTATGCACCCATCACGGGCCTCATTACCGAAGCTTCCGCAAAAACGGGGGAATCTGCCAGTGTTGCGATTCCGGTATTCAACATCATTTCAGACACATTTTTTGAAATGGAAGCAAACGTACCGGAATCCGATATTGCAAAAATAGCGATTGGCAACGAGGCAAAAATCACCCTCGATGCATACGGCTCTGACGTGGTTTTCGCGGGCAATGTTGTTACCATAGACCCCGCAGAAACAATTATAGAAAACGTGTCTACTTACAAAACAACGCTTCATTTTTTAAAGAAAGACCCCCGCATAAAATCCGGCATGACGGCAAATATTGATATTAAGGCGGCAGAGCGGAAAGATGCCTTGATTATCCCTGCGCGTGCGATCAACACAAAAGACGGAGGGAAATTCGTGTTCGTTGTCAATGCCGACGAATCAAAAACGGAAACCCCAGTTACGGTCGGACTCAAAGGTTCCGACGGAATGATCGAGATCCTCAGTGGCCTCGAAGAAGGGGCGACCATCTCTACCGCTTCCCTATAACAGACAATCAAAAACTCCTATGTCTCTCATTGAAGTAAGAAACCTCACCAAAATATACGGGGATGGCGAGGCAAAAACTCCCGTCCTCCATGACATTTCGTTCACTATTGACAAAGGGGAGTTCGTCGCGATTATGGGACCTTCCGGTTCAGGGAAATCCACGCTCCTTCACCTCCTTGGGTTCCTCGACGACTACACGACTGGTTCATATATTTTTGAGGGGCGCGAAGCAAAAAGCTACGCGGGAGACGAGGTCGCCCGTATCCGCAACAAAAAACTCGGATTCGTCTTTCAATCATTTAATCTCCTCCCCCACACGACCGTATTTGAAAACGTGAAGCTCCCCCTCCTCTACTCTGATATCCCCGAAGCAACGTGGGGCGCCCTCGCAGAAAAAGCGATCGAGGCGGTGGGGCTTTCCCACCGCCGAGATTTCGACGCCACCCAACTCTCTGGAGGAGAGAAGCAACGTGCCGCGATCGCCCGCGCACTCGTCTGTAGCCCGAGTGTCATCTTTGCCGACGAACCGACGGGAAACCTCGACTCCAAGTCAGGGGGCGCGGTGATGGACATCCTCAAAAAATTGAATGAAGTGGACGGTCACACGATTATCCTCATCACCCACGAGACCGATACGGCGCGACATGCGCGGCGTATTATTCGTATCAAGGACGGCATGATCGAGAGCGATACAGTTGTCGCAAAAGAACACCGCGCAAACGGCAACACTCTTAATAAAATAGACTGAATTCATGACTTTCAAACACAGCATCAAAACCGCGACCGAGGGACTCAAGGCAAACAAAGCACGCTCGGTCCTCACTATTTTAGGTATCGTCATTGGGGTGACGGCAATTATCCTCGTGGTATCCATGGGGCAAGGCGCACAGAACCTCATCCTCGATCAGGTTAAAGGTATGGGTACCCGCACCGTCATCGTCGGTGGCGGACGCGAACCGACGGGACCGTCGGATGCGGGACAGATTTTCAGCGATTCACTTACGAAGCGCGACCTTGATCTCCTCATGCGCCGCGAAAACACCCCCAGCGTGAAATACATCATGCCACTCGTCTTCGGCGCCTCGAGCGCCGCATACGAAAGTGATACATTCAACCTCACCATCTTTGGTGTTTCCCCTCTCATGGAAGAGATTTTTGACATGCCGGTCAAAAACGGAGTATTTTTTACCGACGAAGATGTCCGTGGACGCGCGAAGTATGTCGTGATTGGTCACAAAGTAAAAACCGAGCTCTTTGGCGCCGACGAAGCGGTCGGCAAAGTAATCAAAATGAAAGAACATAGTTTTCGTGTAATCGGTGTCCTTGCCGAGCGCGGGCAAGATTTTTTCAACTTTGACGAAGCGGCGATTATCCCCTACACTACCGCACAAGACTATGTCCTCGGCATCAAACATTTCAATCGTATCGTCACGGAAGCAAAGAGCGAAACGCTCATTAATCAAGCCGCAGAAGAAATAAAGCTCACGCTCCGCGAATCGCACGATATCACCGACTCCACAAAAGACGATTTTTTTGTTATTACGCAGGTTGATCTTGCGGGACGCCTCGGAGCAATTACTTCCGTTCTCACTATTTTTCTTGCGGCTGTCGCGGCTATATCTCTCGTGGTGGGCGGTATCGGCATCATGAACATCATGCTCGTATCGGTTACTGAACGCACCAAGGAGATTGGTTTGCGCAAGGCACTCGGCGCGACTGATCGTGATATCCTCTCGCAGTTCCTTCTCGAAGCAATCATACTCACCGGTATCGGGGGTATTGTCGGAATCATACTGGGAGCAAGTTTGTCGTTTGGTATCTCGATGCTCATCGTAAAGATTGCCGTACTCGCATGGTCATTCAGCTTTCCCTTCTCGGCGGCACTCCTCGGTCTCGGTGTTTCCGGACTCATCGGTCTCATCTTCGGCCTCTACCCCGCGCGCAAAGCGGCGCGCAAAAGCCCCATCAATGCACTGCGGTATGAATAACGCGGCAGGCACGCCGTTGAATTTTAATTAAAAACAATATAAGATGATAATTATGCAAACAATACTCGGAGTAGGAACGGTGGGGACAGAACTTGCAAAAGCACTTACAACATACACCAAGAATATACGTTTGGTTGGGAGAAATCCTAAAAAGGTAAATCAAAATGACGAGCTTTTTCAAGCAAACTTAACAAATCTTGAAGAAACTCTCCGTGCAGTTGAGGGTTCTGAGATAGTGTACTTGACGGTGGGGATACCTTACAGCACTAAGGTATGGGAAAAGGAATGGCCACTCGTTATGCAAAATGTAATAACAGCCTGCAAAAAACATAATGCAAAGTTGGTGTTTTTTGACAATGTTTACATGTATGGTAAAGTGTCTGGCTGGATGACCGAAGAGACGCCTATTAAACCATCAAGTAAGAAAGGGGAAGTAAGGGCTCGTGTGGCAGAGATGCTTTTGCAAGAAATGCGTAATGGGAAACTCAAGGCACTTATTGCGCGTTCAGCTGATTTTTATGGACCCAATACTCCGACAAGCGTTTTGTCGGTTATGGTTTTTGGAAATTTAAAAAAAAGAAAGAAGCCACAATGGATGCTGAACGATGGGGTAAAACATACTTTCACCTATGTTCCAGATGCTGTTCGCGCGATGGCGTTGCTTGGCAATACGGAAAGTGCTTACAATCAGGTTTGGCACTTACCAACAGACAAAAACGCTTTAACGGGGAAAGAAATTATAAAATTTGCAACGGAAGCTTTTGGAGTTGAATCGCATCACACTCTTTTATCTAGAGGAATGTTGCGTATGGCTGGATTCTTTGTTGAGGTAGTCAAAGAGAATATGGAGATGTTGTATCAAAACGAGGCAGATTACCTTTTCGATAGTAGTAAATTTGAAAATACTTTCAAGTTCCAAGTTACCCCATACAAAAAGGGGATTATGGAAACAGTCCGGTCGTTAAAGTAATTTAAGGCGCGATTACAAGAAAATATAATAAACAATATAAAATGATATATAGGCTGTGTTACGATAGCAAATGAGTTCGAAATGCCAAAACATTAACCTTTATTTCAAAACTATGATAATCGAAATCGCACAATTCAAACTCGTAGCAGGTGTCAGTAAATGAGAATTTCTTGATCCTTCTGTATCCTCTTTTTACCTTTCTGCACCTGCTTCATCACGTATGATAGTCCCCAGTCTCCCGCGATGCCCTCAATGTCTTTTTTCTTGATTGCTCCCCAAACGTATTCAATCGGATTAAGATTAGGGGCATATGCGGGATACCGCACCGTCTTTAGCCATGATTTTTGTTTTAAAAGATACACGGCAACCATCTTTGAACGATGAGCACCCAGCTTCTCTGCTATGGCGGACTGAGAGAGGTCTTTTTTATAGTATTCGAGTGCTTTGTACCTGCGCTCTGTTAGTGTAGTAATATGTGCCGCGTGCTTCTCTGTATTTTTTTGTTTGGTAAAAGTCATGCATACATTTTAGCATGAGTGTAGCCGTGTGTTAAAGGGATAGTGGGGGGGTCAGTAGGAATTACGCAGGCCACTACACAATACATAGGCCTCGCCTATGTATTATTCCGCCACTCCCCCGCCCATGCACTCATCGCCATCGTAGAGCACGACAGATTGACCGGGTGCGACGACCACCGGCTTGGCAAACGTGAGGGAAAATCCCTTTTCGGCAATAGCGTCAATACGACATTTGTAGCGCTCGCCATGATACCGGACACATGCTGTGTATGAGGCACCGACATGAGGAGCTACTCCCCCGCAAAAATTTGCATGCGAAAATTCTACGCTCTTTCGTGCGCACGAAAGCGATTCTTTCAGCAAGCGGTGCGCCACGGTGACCGTATTACGCTCAAGATCTTTCGCTACCACATAATACGGAGCGTCATCAGTAGTCTTTTGAGTGACCGTAAATCCATGGCGTTCACCAAGTGTGTAAAAATACGCCCCGCGATGCGTGCCAATATTTTCACCTTTTTCATTCACCACGCTTCCCTCCTTCTCTTCAATAAAATGTGCGAGAAAATCTTTCACATCGAGTTGCCCCATAAAGCAAAGCCCTTGGCTGTCTTTCTTCTCCGCCGTGGGTAATCCAAATTTCTTTGCAAGCGCCCGCACCTGTGATTTTTTAAATTCGCCAACAGGAAACAGTGTTCTTGATAATTGCTCTTGCCCCAGTGTCCACAAAAAATACGACTGATCCTTGGCATCATCCACCCCTTTCAACATCCTGTATCCCTCGGCTTCCTTCCGCGTTCTTCCGCGCTCATTCCGCGTTTGTCCGCGGTCGCCTCGGGCGACCTGTGCGTAATGTCCCGTCGCCACCACATCCGCGCCCTCTTTCATTGCGCGCCGAAAGAACGCGCCGAACTTTACTTCCTTGTTGCACATGACATCCGGGTTCGGCGTACGCCCTGCTTTGTATTCACGGATCATGTAGTCGGCAACCCCTTCTTTATACTCGCGCTCAAAGTCCCACGTGAGGAGCGTGATACCGAGATGCGCCGCAACACGGAGGGCATCGCGACGCTCCTCACGCCACGTGCAATCCAAAAAGTCCGGTTGCCATACCTTCATAAAAACCCCCGTCACATCATAACCTTCCTTTTGGAGAAGCACCGCGGCGACCGAACTGTCTACCCCGCCGGACATTCCTACAAATACGCGCCTCTTGGATTTCCTTTTCATATTTCTACCCTACCCGAATACCGCCAAAATCGCAACAAGGCAACATTCTCAACTTTGCATCCCGTTCCCCGTTCCATACTCTATATTCAGAATTCAATATTCTATCTTACTTAAATACTTCGCCTTATTTCTCTTGTGCTCTTCAAAATCTTTTGCATAGTGCATCACACCATTATTGTCAGAGAGATAATAAAGGTAGGGAGAATCTTTTGGTGTAGCGGCGGCGCGGAGGGCGGCAATTCCCGGATTTCCGATAGGACCTGCGGGTAGCCCTTTATTGATATACGTATTATAACGTGAATTTATTTTGAGGTCGTCTTGTGTAAGCTCGGCGGAAGTCTTTTTGAGAAGGTATAAAAACGGGGCATCAACTTGAAGGGGCATGCCAATCTCGATTCGTTTCCAAAGAATACCCGAAATGACACCTCTGTCTTCGTCGATGAGCGCTTCTTTTTCGATAATCGACGCCATAATTACAATATCTTGAAGCGAATGCCCTGACGCACTTATCAAAGGGCGAATTGAGATTATCTTTTTCTCAAAGTTTTCCTCCATAAGCTTGATTGCATCTTGAGCAGAAGTGATTGACTTCAAAAAATACGTGTCAGGAAATAAATATCCCTCTTTCTTTTGTGCGCGGCTCAAAAATACTTTCTCATTAAATTCCTGTAAATTCTTCTTGAGAACCGCCGCGATTTCTCGATTTGAAAAACCCTCGGGAATCGTCACGCGGGTGGCGGGAATCCCCGAGATTCCCTTGACCACGCGTTCGGCGACGACACAAGTACTTACGGGCTCCCTAAATGCATAGTCTTCCGCCACAACATTGTGATCGCCATCAAGAAGGGTCACGCACGCCTCAAACGCAACACGCGAGCGAATAATGGATTCTTTCTTGAATAAAGCCGATACTTCCCCGAGCGACATGCCGCTTTTGATACTGACAACCCTTCCTACGGGAAACGTGCTGGGGGGTAAGATAGAAAGTGAGATGAACGATAAAATAAAAATGACCACCAGTACAACAACCATAAACAATTTCGCGGAGCGAGCATCCATACCGAGGAACGGCGGCGGAATACCCTTGTTGCTATAACCATTACCCGGGGCATGCCCTATATTGTTGAATGTATGTTCCATGGATATTATCAAATTGGCAGGTTGACCGGTGCTTCGCTCTTGTGTGACGGAATACGACCAAACGTTGGCGTCTGCGCAACACCGCCCGGGAAATGATAGATCGTTGCGAGCTCCTCCGATGTCAGCACGAACGGTTTTTCTGTATGGTCGCCGTAAAACCATCCGCGATGCTTGTATGCCTCAAACTGCTCACGACGCTTCTTGGTGATGCGTATTTTATTGTAGTCTTGCCATGGATAATCAAACCCAAACGTTTGATGACACACGGTGAACGAATTCAAACTTTGGGATGTGAACGCACGCAAGAGTCCGCCCAGCGCCTTGATATTGCTCGGGTCGAACTTTTCATTTTTCGCGAGATAGAGCGCACGGATACCGCAGTCGAAACCAAGCTTGCTCATACTGCGTTCGATTGCGGCGATTGTCTCCAGCTCACCCTTTGTCATCATCATCATTTTGAACACCGGCGTCCCCTCCTCGGTTTTTTCGTTGCGCTTGGTAAGTTTGTCGATGATTCCTTTTCCTTCATCTTTCCAATCCCCTTTCGTTCCATCTTTTTTTCGATACCGCTTGGTTGCGGCACGAATCATAATCTGAATCCATATCTGCTCACCTTGCCCAATCGATCCCAAGTACTCTATTACCGAGGTCAGCGGGTCTATTTTGAACTCCTCTTTTACCCCTTCTTTATCCATGCCAAAATCGACATAGGTTTTAATCGGATAGGGGTCCTCTTTGACGAGCTTGTACCCAGTACCGACCATCGACCATGAACCCTCTTTCCCGCGATAGTTCACATAGCGCGTATAGTCAGGAACTTCATAGACTTCAATATCCGGATACTGCGCATAAAGCTGTGCTTCAATAATATTTTTAAAAAATGACGACACGCGAATGAAGAATTTTATATGTCCATCGATCGAAACCATCTCCAGAGAAAAGTCTTCCCGCAGTTTTCCTTTCCAGTATCTATCGATCCATGTCGTCGTACCGCCAGTCTGATACATTGCGTTGAGAACAATCTCCATGGCAAGCGGAGTCTTATGTATTTCTTTTGGAACCTTTATTTCGAGCAAAACCCAATTGATACTCGCGCGATAACGTGCGCGCACATATTTAAGCCACACATCCCAAAACATGATGACCAGCACAATAGGTATTAGGTACGGGAATATGACAAAAAACGGCGCAAGCACTTGATTATAAAAATCTTGGAATAGAAACGTCTCTGTGACATTCATACTGATTATCATACCACAGGGGGTAGAATTTGGAATATGGAATTTTAAAATAGAAAAATACGAAGAGGGGCAGCGCATAAGCGCCGCCCCTCTTTCCCCTATTCTATATTCTATCTTCTACCCCTACGCCAACGTATACTTTCCGTCTTTTGTTTTTTTGAAATACTTCGAATCTTGGAGATTTACAAAAACAGTATTTTCTTTCACGTAGCGCTCTTTGAGTACGCGATCAATGATATCTTTCTTGGTGAGAGGTCCTTCTTTTTTGAGAATCTTCGCCACCACGTCTTTCACTACGCCTTTCTCGTATCCCCACGACGACAGCGCGTAGAGTCCGCGTCCCACGAGCACAAAGCGTTTGTCTTTGATAAGCTCATTATGGCACGTCGCGACGTGCGCTTTTTTATGAAAAACTTCCGTGATTGCTTCCGCCACTTCGGTAAAGTGCATCGGGGAGCCGTGCTTGCGGATAATCAAATACGCGTAGTCGCGCATACCGCGGGCATTCACATTGGGCGACTCTGCCGCGCCCCATTCACCGAGAGGATTCTTGGCAATCTTTTTTGAGATTGAAAGCCAGCGTTTGATAATCTCTTCGTTCTTGTATTCCTCGGAAACCTCCTTCATGTGGTTCATGAATGCCGCGATAATCTCGCCCTCGGGAATAATGTCCTCGTGAGAAAGTGTTTCGTAAAGATTTTTGAGTGCGTCGTGTACCTTCATTGAAATTTTATCATCAACGATCCAGCGATGCTTGAAATGCTCGTCTTCTTTTTCGCGCTTGAATTCGTCACCCACCACGAGAAGAAAGAAGAGGTGGTTTTGTACGCTATAGTCCTTGGAAAGATGCATGAGGAAATCCTCTTCGCAAACAATGCCGCCCATCATCCGCGCAAGCATGTTCAACTCTTTAAAAACTGCCGCTTCTTTCTTGAAGACGTCGGATTTTTTGATTGTTGTAAGCGCGAAGTTTTCAATCTGGCGCACACGCTCGCGTGTAATACCATAAATTCCTCCAATACTTTCAAGAGTCATGCGCTCGGTGTTTTCACTGAGACCATAGCGCTTTGTCATCACATCAAGAGCACGCGGTGAAAGTGGAGCGAGAAGTCTCTTTACGACCTGTTTTGGTTTAAATGTAATTGCGGACAACATAATTGTGGTCAAGAAGATTACTGATTAAATTGTTTATTAATACGTTCCTAATTTTTATCACTAATACATAGATAAGTCAAGCTTTCGGGGTGGATATCGGAAAAGGAGATTTTTCCGGATACACCGATTCCAATCAAAATCCCTGCGGCAGAGATCGCAGGGAAACGAGTTTTACCCTTCTCCTATAACGATATTTAGGAGTTTGTGCGGAACATGGATGACTTTGATGACTTCTTTTCCTTCGGTCCATTTGGCGACAATCGGTCGCGATAACGCCAATAAAAGAACCGCGTTTTCATCCAAATCTCGCGCAACTGTCATCGTATCCCTCACCTTGCCACCAACTTGAATCGCGATGATCACCTCTTTTTCGACGATTTTTTGCAGGTCAAACACTGGCCACGAAGCCCCGTGAACCGAGCTCGTATTCCCTATCTCATGCCACAACTCCTCTGTAATATGCGGCGCAAACGGCGCAAGGAGTTTGAGGAATGTTTCGTATGCTATGCGGGAAATCTGCGGCTCTTTTTCCAGTTCGTTGGCAAAAATCATGAGCTGGGAAACGGCGGTATTGAAACTCATCGCTTCGATATCGTCAGTAACTTTTTTTATCGTCTTATGGAGCTCAGTGTTTAATTTTTGGTCTTCCTGTTGCCTGTTGTCTGTTGTCTGTTGTAATTTATTTTTTAGCCGCCACACGCGTTCGAGGAAACGATACGGACCAACGATACCCTGCGTGCTCCATGCTACCGACTGCCCAAACGGTCCCATAAACATTTCGTAGAGTCGGAGCGTATCCGCGCCATATTCCGCAACGATATCATCAGGGTTTACTACGTTTCCCCAACGCTTGCTCATCTTGCGACCGTCCTCTGCCATAATAAGTCCGACATTTTGAAGACGACTAAATGGCTCCTCGTAATTTACCGCACCAATGTCATACAAAAACTTATGATAGAAGCGCGCGTAAATGAGGTGCCGTGTCGCGTGCTCCGCACCACCCACATACATATCTACCGGTGACCAATATTTTTCTTTTTCTTTATCAACGAGTGCTTCTGTGTTGTGCGGGTCAATAAATCGCAAGTAGTACCACGACGAACCTGCCCACTGAGGCATGGTGTTCGTCTCGCGCTTCCCAGCACCACCACACTTCGGACATGATACATTCACCCACTCTGCGATATCCGCAAGTGGCGACTCCCCTGTTCCTGTTGGTGCGTATGATTCTACTTCGGGCAAAACTACCGGCAAATCTTTTTCGGGAACGGGAACTACGCCACAAGTCTCACAATGAATAAGCGGGATCGGCTCGCCCCAATAGCGCTGACGCGAGAATACCCAGTCCTTCAAACGATACTTCGTAACCCAGCGACCGTTTACAAAGTCAGTTATTTTTCGTTTTGCAACTTCGTTAGAAACCCCATCGAATCTACCAGAATTAAAAAGATTACCATTTCCAATATATGCTTCACCGTCTGTGCCTCCTCCTTGCACAACTTTTACTATTGGTAGGCTAAACTTCTTCGCAAACGCAAAATCACGTTCGTCATGCGCGGGTACCGCCATCACCGCACCCGTGCCGTAGTTTCCGAGTACATAGTCCGCAACATAGAGCGGGAGCTCTTCGCCATTTGCGGGGTTCACCACACTTATTCCCTCACACTTTACACCAGTTTTTTCGCGCCCCTCTGCGGTGCGTTCAATCTCCGTGCGTATTTTTGTTTCTTCGCGATACCCTTCAACTTCACTCAAATTTGTAATTGACTCTTTCAGCTCATCAATAAGTTTATGCTCCGGCGCAAGCACGCAATATGTCGCACCAAAAAGCGTATCGGGGCGCGTAGTAAAAACCGTAGTTACTTTACCACTTCCACCTATTTTAAAATCAATCTCCGCGCCTTCGCTTCTTCCTATCCAATTTCTCTGAGACTCTTTTATTGATGTCGGCCAATCGAGCTTATCTAAATCATTAAGCATTCGGTCGGCATACTTGGTAATGCGAATCACCCACTGGCGCATCGGCTTTTTCTCCACAAGCGTGCCACATCGCTCGCACTTGCCGTCTTCCAGATCTTCGTTGGCAAGCCCAGTCTGGCAAGATGGGCACCAATTGATTGGCTCATAGCTTTCATATGCAAGTCCCTTTTCAAACATTTTCAAAAAAATCCACTGTGTCCATTTGTAAAAAGTGGGGTCGGTGGTGTTCACTTCACGTGACCAATCATAATCAAAACCAATATCTGAAAGTTGCTCTTTGTAGCGTGCAACATTTTTATCCACCGCAACACGCGGGTGTATTTTATTTTTTATTGCATACTGTTCCGCAGGTAGACCGAAGGCATCCCACCCCATCGGGTGAAGCACATTGAACCCCTGCATACGCTTCATCCGCGAATAAATATCCGTCGCAATGTATCCTTTTGGATGCCCGACGTGGAGTCCCTCGCCCGACGGATACGGGAACATATCCAAAACGTATTTTTTCGGTTTATTGGATTTGTCGCTCGCGCGATACATACCCGCCGTTTCCCATAGAGCTTGCCATTTTTTCTCTATTTGTTTATGGTCATATTTCCCATCCATTTTGTCATTGTAGCAAACCCCCAGCTTTGCTCAAAGCGGGGGGTTGTATAATTAAACCTCTATCGAAACGGTGTAGGTGTGGGTAAAAGTCCTTTTTGTAGCTCGTAACGCTCTGGATCAATAGTGCGCTCAAAACATACTTTTCCAACACCGTGCTTCCAATTTTCATCCATTACATTCTTGTATGGCAAAGCTGGCTCAGAAAAAATACCGGCACTAGCGCTAAGTGGTGATTCTCTGCCAAATGTCGCGCATAGCTGAAAAGAAAATTTTCCTGTGACAACATACTCGTATGGTGACTTATTGTCTGGGTCTACTGGCATCATAAACCCACTTATTGGATCCTCGAGATCCTTGAGTGTCATCGGAAGTTTATTCTTTGTTTGCCAATATGGAATGATTTGGTTTTGAATCATCTGTAAATGAGATACTCGCTCCGCATCAAACCTCTTTTGTTTCTGCGTGTACGGCGAACCCATTACATAAAATCCAAGACCGAAAGCAAGGACAATAACAGCAAGCGCGCTATATGTATACCGTGTGCGTACCCGCGCGCCATCATCTTCTGGCTTACGGCGAAGATCATATAAATAATAACCAGCGACAGTGCCGATTACCACAATAATTGAAAATATCTTGAGTCCAAATGCCATCGTAATCTCTTCTCCAGAGAAAAAACTATTGAGAAGGACAATGAGGTCAATGGCAACAACCAAAATTGCAATGAATAGCGTGCAGTACGTGATTGCTTTACGCGCCCACAGATTGCGCTTCTCGGGAAAAATACGTTCTTCTTTTGAAAGCGCGCGCGTAAAAAGGACACAGAGCGGAAATGCTACAAGAAGCATCGCCATCGCCAAACTCACCCCGCCCGCATAAGGGTCAGTATAGCTAAACTCCTTGGGGAATACCTGATCTATAATGCTAAAAATGAGCGTCAAAATACTTATCACGCTTATATACAAAGACACGAGAACTCCCAAATGAATGAAGAAATCTTTAGGTGTTGTTTTTAATCTTTCCATATGTACATGATACTCCCCCTCCCCAAAGAACGCAATAGAAACGAAAGCCCCGCCAAAAGCAGCGGGGTAAGGGTACAACAAGTTATGGATGAGCATTTTACTCATGGTAATATCCTCATGTTTGTCAAACAATCTGTATTAGTTCACTACACAAGAGACCGATGTCCGATAAGATAATTTAGCCCCTACACCCGAAACTCGATCACATCGCCGTCTTTGACTATATACTCCTTTCCTTCTATTCGTAACTGCCCCTTCTCCTTTGCATTTGCAAATGAACCTGCATCAAGCAAATCTTTCCAGAAAATAACTTCCGCGCGGATGAACTTGTCTTTAAAATCCGTGTGGATCGCCTGACCTGCAACCGGTGCCGTGCTCCCTTTTTTGATAGTCCATGCACGCGTTTCCACCTCCCCGGTAGTAAAATATGTTTCAAGCCCAAGCATCTCGTAGCCTTTGGTAATAAGGTCATTGATACCGTCATTCCTCGAGCCAAGCTCCGCGCGAAACATTTCTTTTTCTTCTCCTTCAAATGCCGAAAGCTCTTGTTCCACGCCTGCATCCACTACCACATAGTGCGCACCAAGTGTTTTTAGATATTCAAGGAGCGCCGTGTACCGCAGATCATTTATTTCATCCAAATTTTTCCCTCCTGCCTTTTTATTGAGCACGTATAAAATCGGCTTCATGGTAAGGAGATGCAGTGTGCGTACTAAAGGCGCTTCCTCGTCCATAAGCATCACCGTACGCGCAAGCCTCCCTTGCCCAAGTGCTTCAAAAATTTTCTGCAAAATTTCTTTTTCTTTTACTGCTTCCTTGTCGCCGCGCTTCACGTCCTTCTCAATATTAGCGAGGCGTTTCTCTACAGTCTGCTGGTCTGCAATGATAAGCTCGAGATTAATCGTCTCAATATCCGACACCGGATCGCATCCACTTCACGAATGTGTGCGAGAAATTTATTACCCAAGCCCTCGCCTTCGGATGCACCCTTTACGAGACCGGCAATGTCGACGAATTCCACCGCCGCGGGAATCGTCTTTTTTGTTTTTGAAAATGAAGCCAAGTGATAGAGGCGTGGGTCAGGCACCGCAACAACACCGACCGAAGGGTCGATGGTGCAGAAGGGATAATTTTCCGCGGGGACCGATTTCTTGGTCAAGGCGTTAAACAAGGTTGACTTGCCGACGTTCGGAAGCCCGACGATACCGATTGCGAGTGCCATAGGGGAAGTTAGTAGTTAAATAGTCAATAATAAAATAAAAATGCCTTTTGAGTTTTTGTGTTGATATTTTACTATTTCAATATTTTATTATTTATTGCTCAATATTTTCTGAAGCTCCGCTTGATGCGCGCGCATGACCTCCATCGAAGCCGCGGTTTCCGAGCGACCAGCCTTCACCTTTGCCTTGATCTCCTCGCCAATCTTTTTGAACAAGTCGGGATTCTTTTCCACGAGTCCTATAATGCGATCAATTTCCGCCTCGGGCATGCCCTTGAGCTGACGCTTTATTACCTGTTTCATTAAAAATTCTTTAATCATACGGCGAGTGTATCAAACATGACGCCAAAAATCAAATGCAGCTTTTTTTACACCAACCCGATATGAAGCTCGTAGCGGTGGCGGTAGTTTCCATTTTCGATTTTCATGAGTTCGTCATGACTTCCCTCTTCCACAATCTTCCCTTTTTCAATAACAAAGATGCGGTCTGCTTTGCGTACTGTGGAAAGACGGTGTGCGATGATGAACGTCGTGCGCCCTTTCATTAATTTTTCCAAAGCCTCCGTCACCTTGCGTTCGGTTTCGCTATCAAGCGCGCTCGTTGGTTCATCGAGAATAAGGATCTTGGGGTCACGCAAGATTGCTCGGGCGATAGAGACGCGTTGCTTCTGTCCTACCGAGAGTTTAATCCCGCGCTCACCAACAATCGTTTCGTATTTGAGCGGGAGTGCTTCAATAAACTCACGCGCATGCGCCTCTTCGGTAGCACGTGCAATATCCTCCGCGGATGCATCCGGAGAACCATAAGAAATATTTGATTTAATCGTATCATTGAAAAGCGCTACCTCCTGGGGGACCATCGCAATATTTCTGCGGAGATTTATGAGGTCGAGCTTTCGCGTATCTACACCGTCGACGAGCACACGACCCTTCGTCGGGAAATAATATCCGGAGATGAGGGAAATGGCGGTACTCTTGCCTACTCCCGACTCCCCGACAAATGCAACCACCTGCCCCGCATGAACTTTGAAATCAACCCCCGCAAGAACGTCCGGCTGGTCTTCGCCGTATGCAAAAGAAGCATTCTCAAAGACAACCTCGCCCGAAAAATGTTCGGGGGTTATTGCACCCTCGGGTACATAATTTTCTTCTTCTCCATCAAAAATCTCTTCGGCCTGCGCCGCCACCGTGATGCCGTTTTGAATCGTTTGCCAGCTATGTCCGAGTGATACAAAGGGACCAAAGAACATCAGTGCATAGCCATTGAGTGCGACAAGCTCGCCGACGGTAATCGTGCCGTTTGAAATAAATTTTACTGAAAAGATAAACACGGTAAACTGCGTTACGAGCACGATCATGCGTTGAAAGAAACTGACGTTGCTCCAGTTGCGTTCGATGTGTGCCCATAAATTATAAGTTCTTTCCCTTAATGACTTCTGTACCGCTTGACTCTCGTACTCTTCGGTAGTTGCCTGTTTCACGCTCTCGATCTGCGTTATCGCTTGCGCCACATCGTCCCAACCCTCACTCCACGACTTGTGCGCCGCCGCATCTATCGCCGCGATAGGCGCAAGGATTCTCAACAAAAGCGCAATGTACAAAAGCACCCCTACAACCAAAATGCCGGCGAGAAATGTATTGATACTTGCGGCAAGAGTAAGTCCAATGATGATACTGAGGAATTGCGGAGCTATGTTCACGACTGTACCCACAATGGCTGAAACTCGCCACCCGGTAGTACTGATTTTTTGCATTACCCCATTTATATGTACGCTTTTGTGGTACACCATGGGCGCATGAAGAAGGTGTTTAAACCCCGTCGTTTGAATACCGAGATGCACACCAATATCTACCCGCCTTCTCATGCGATCCATGACCCAATCAACATTATTTGCCACAAGCTGAACCAAGACCCACGCACCAAGCAAAACCACCCACAGAGGAAATGTGCTCGCCGTAAACGTTTCTGTTCCCTGCGAAAGATTGATGAGTGTATCAAAAAAGCGCCCCGTAACGTATGGGACGAATCCATTTGCTATCGCCGAAACCACGCCCAAAACTACTAGAACAACAAGTTCTTTCTTAAACGGCCGGACGTGGCGCCATATGGCCCGTAGGCCTTTCCTTATCTCAGGTTTTTGCTCCGTCGAGGCTTCCTCGGTGTCGTTTGTGTCGGACATATGAACCGTATTGTAGCATATGGCGGGTTAGTTTTATGAGCATCACATTCCCAGCTCTTTGAAAACAAAGCTCCACTCGTCCACTGCCTTATTAATATACCGCGAGACATCGACGGCACCACCATGTCCCGCCTTTCTCTCGACACGAAGGAGTATTGGATTGGTAGAAATATTTGTTTCTTGTAGTCGTGCCGCCATTTTGAATGCCTGCCCCGGGTGAACGCGATCGTCTTGATCCGCGGTTATAATAATTGTCGAGGGATACGGTGTGCCATCTTTCACGTTGTGATACGGACTATATGCTAAAAGATACGGGAACATATCTTCGTCCTCTGCACTGCCATAGTCAGGAATCCAGTGTCTCCCTCCGTGAAATAAATGATACCGTAGCATATCAGCAACAGGAACAGACATAACGACCGCCCTGAACAACTCCGGGCGTTGTGTCATCACAGCACCCACAAGCAATCCGCCATTACTCCCCCCGGCGATAGCGAGGCGGTTTGAGTTTGTATAGTTGTTTTCTATCAACCATTTTGCTACAGAAATAAAATCGTCAAATACGTTCTGTTTCTGTCTCTTAGTACCCGCTTTATGCCACTCCTCTCCGAATTCACCACCACCCCGAATATTGGCAATAACATACAACCCTCCCCGTTCTATAAACGGAATTATATGCTTCATGAAACTGGGGGTTTTGCTGATATTGAAACCTCCGTACCCATACATCACCGTCGGAGCATTACCATTTATCGCCAGCCCTTTTTTATAAACCAGAAACATCGGCACACGCGTACCATCTTTGGAAGTACACCAGACCTGTTCTGAAACAAAATCAGACGTATCAACGGTAATCTTTTGTTTTTCATATACAGAAACCACATCAGTATTAAAATCAATCCGAAAGACAGTATCGGGATACGCAAACGAATCAAAACTGAAAAATCCCTCTTTCCCTTCAGGCTCTGCTAATGCACGGTTCACTGTGCCAAGCGTTGGAAGCGGGATTTCTCGTGTTATCTCCCCCTCCAAAGAATATTCGCGCAACACTGAATATACGTTCTCCAAGGTAAGAACAAAAAGCTTCTCGCCGGCAAGCACGAGGTCTTCAATCGTTCGGTCTTTATCCTCGGGGATAACAACCTCCCATGCTTCCATGCCTTTTTGTATGTCAGGAATGGCAACTCTCTCGATTTTCCATTTTGGAGCTTTAAAATTACTGAGAACGTACGCAAAATCTCTATGAATGACTACTTGGAAAAAGATGTCCTCGTCTCCTTTGATATCTTTGACAATAGGGACAAAGCCAGCTTGAGGGTTTGCCAGATCAAGAAGATAAACTTCCCCGCGACGATATGCTTCGGAAGAGATAGAGACCCCTGCCTTTAGATAACGTCCGCCATGGGTTACTGATGCCCCCACATAATCTTCCTTTGCAAAAGATTCTCCAAACACAAGTTCGTCATCAGAAAAAGGCGTTCCTAGTTTATGGTAAAAGACCTTCTTGTGAAATTTTTCTTCTCCTTTGGGAGTGCCGTCTTTTCTCCGCGTATACCAAAACCCGGTATTATCAACAGCCCATGATCCAGTGGTCGGGTAGAATTCCCCGGGGATAACGTCTTGCAGTTTTTCTCCTGTCTCAACATTAATAACGTACAAGCTCGCCATATCATTTGCCGCTTCCGACAAACGATAGGTAATAAACGCTCCATCTTCGGATATCGAATACCCCGCGAGATTCACCGCGGAACCTTTTTCCTTAGAAATGATGTTCGGGTCAACTAACACTCGAGGCTCTCCAATCAGCCCTTTTTTTACATAAAGTACCCCAATGTCCTCATTGGCCTTCCTTTTAATATAAAAATAGCGCCCATTTTTAGGGATAGGGAATCCTATTGTTTCTTCGCGAAATAAATGCTCAAATTCCTTACGTAGTTTTTCTCTTCCGGGAATCTCGTCTAGGGACGACCGAGTATAATTGTTCTGTTCATCCAACCATGTCTGTACGTTAGTGCTTTCCGTGTTCTCAAGCCATCGGTATGGGTCAGCAACCTTAATACCAAAAATTTCATCGCTTACTTCTTCTTTTTTTGTTTTTGGGAAGTTCATATATATTAATTTATATACTATCATGAGCACAGCGATAAAAACATACACAAATGAAATTAAAAGGGCGCCACTCATAAATAAAAAGTGGCGCCCTCATGGCAAGGTTACTTACTCACCGCCGCAAGGAGGATCACCGGGGTCGCCAGGACAATCCGGGCAATTGGGATCAGTATATGATAGTTTCATAATGGACCTCCGCAAAAAGAACATCAACATCGTTATTTAGTCGTATGTGTCAAAAAATGTCCGAATGTATTAGAAAATAACAGTGATATGTGAAGTTGAATCCACAAAATTAGTGATTTGTTGTTAATAGTTGACAACAGGATAACTTCCTGTATTCTTATGGGTAAAGCTATTTGTTAAGAGCTAACAACATGGATATTGATAAAGTACTACAAAATTTTAAATTTTCGGATAAAGAGATTGCTGTGTACCTTGCGCTTCTTGAGCTTGAGACTGCGACAGCAACCCAAATTGCCGACCAGTCGCAAATCAACCGAAGCACGGTGTATGTTATTATTGAAGCACTTCAAAAAAGAGGCCTCATTAGCATTAACAAAGAAGAGGATAGCATCACTAAATACGTTGCCTCTCCTCCCGAACGCCTCTTGCAATTAGCTGAAGAGGAAACAAAACGATATCAAAATCTTGTAGGGCAAATACACTCTGTTCTTCCGGAACTCAAATCGCGCTATCGTGGAAACAAACCTCGTCCGAAAGTACGGCTCTATGAAGGCAAGGAGGGACTTATCAGCGCTTATGAAGATACTCTAACATCGAGCGAGTCGATACGCGCGTATGCATCGATTGAGAATATGCACAAAGCACTTCCCGGCTATTTCCCTGATTATTACAAAAGACGTGCCGACAAAGGTATTGCCATACGATCAATTCTTCCTGACACAGAGGAGGCTCGCCAAAGAACAGCTTACGACAAAGAAGAATCCCGCGAATCGGCGCTTGTGCCGGCGGGGGAATATAGTTTTTCTCCGGAAATAAACATTTACGACAATAAGATTGTTTTTATGTCTCTTGTTGAAAAATTTTCTCTTATCATCGAAAGCAAGGAGCTTGCCGATGCGTTCAAAAAAGCGTTTGAACTTTCATGGAAGGAGGCTACGCGCCTCAATAATCTTTCTAAAAAGAAAAAATGAGCACTATTACTCCCCTCACAAAAATTGATGCACTCTCGCGAAAATACCCAGGTGTTAACATGTACATCAAAGATGAGAGCGTCAACCCATATGGGACAATAAAAGATCGCCGTAACGAGACTATCGTGAAAGAAGCCCTCCGCCTCGGCGTTGACAAACTGACGCTGATTACCTCTGGTAATAACGGGTACAGTCTTTCAAAATTAATAAGCGAAACAGGAATTAAAGTTACTTGCATCGTGGGTAAAACTGTTAGTGAGGAAATATATAAGAAACTTTCTGATGTCGCATATCAAGTAATCAAAATCAATCTTCAAGACAAAATTCTTCGTCCTGAAGAGATTGTTTCATTCGCCCGCGAACGTGATGATGAAGTAATCTGGGATGTCACCAACGGATATGAAGAGTCGTATGGCAGTGTCGTCAATGAAATTCTCGCAAAATTGCCGAACGTCGACTACATTGTTGTTCCTCTTGGAAGCGGCGGAGTCTTCGTCGGCATGGCAGAACAATTATACAGGTCCAGTCACAATGCAAAAATAATTGGAATAGGCCCCAAGGCAAACTATGACAGTTTCGCCGATAAGCTCTCGACTCCGTGGTCACCTTACACAAAAGCAATAGAAGGATACGAACGGCGCGGACACACCATAATTCGCTTATCAGAATCCGAGATACGAAAAATGTACTTACACTATCGCAACATCTGCGACTGCGAGCCTTCCGCTTCCATTGTTTTCGCCGCACCGGGCTATTTCAAATTTAAAAAAGGTGATAACGTTGTCTTCGTAAATTCAGGAAATTCTGAGACAGTTAAACATTGACCTTAAAAACAAATGGGTTGAACCCTAATGTACGGCGATAGAAACAACTGCCACAAAACACACGGAAGAGTATGCGAAAATGACCCTCTCTTGGTTCGACCGATTTTTGAAAAATGGGGAGCGGCTCCCTAATACGAAGCCGCATGGGGCATAGAAAAGATGCTCTGTGGAAAGTGGGCTAGCTAATATCCCGCAAAAAGCCGCCGGCTTGAAGGTCCCAGAGTTTAGCATAGAGACTGCCGTTTTGTTTGGTCAGGTCTTCATGCGTGCCTTCTTCAAGGATCGCGCCGTCTTTGAGTACCGCAATGCGGTCCATTTTGCGAATAGTAGAAAGGCGGTGCGCGACAACAACTACGGTTTTGTCTTTCATGAGCGTATCAAGAGCGTCTTGGATAAGCGCCTCGGAATGCGAGTCCAGGCTTGACGTTGCTTCATCGAGTACGAGGATTGGCGCGTTTTTCAGGATGGCGCGCGCTATGGCAACGCGCTGACGCTCCCCTCCCGAGAGCTTGATCCCGCGTTCTCCCACGTACGTTTCGTATTGCTTGGGCAGGCTACGGATAAACTCATCGCAATGAGCGAGGCGTGCTGCCTCCATGACCTCGGCATCCGTCGCCGATGATTTGCCATAACGAATATTTTCCATAATGGTACGGTGAAAAAGGAGCGGGTCCTGTGGGACAAGGCTCACGTTGTTGCGAAGCTTTTCGAGCGTCGCATGGCGTATATCTTGCCCGTCGATCAGCACCCTGCCACTCGTCACATCATAGAATCGCAACAGAAGACGCACAAAGGTCGTTTTGCCCGCGCCCGACGGACCGACCAATGCAATCTTTTCGCCAGCCTTGATAGTGAAGTTTATGTTTTGCAGAACTTCGCGCGTTTGGTTGAACGCAAAAGTGACGTCGCGGAAGACAATTTCCCCGCTCGATACGTGAAGCGGTGCGGCCGTAGGAACGTCTTTTATTTCATAGGGAAGCTTCATAATCTCCACCATTTCTTTTGCATCCGCATATCCTTCATAAAAATCACGAATGATACGGCCAAAATCCCAAAGCCTTCTCCCGAGTCCCAAAACATACAACTGGACAAGGATGAATGTTCCCACTGTGACGAGCCCCTGCTCCCAGTAGCGAATGGTGAAATAAAAAATCGCAAACTCGATGAGAAAAATAAGTGCCGCTTGAATGGCGTCGAGTCCTTGACCTGCGAGCCAATTGCGAAGGGTGATTTTTGCCTGATCTTCCGTCACCTCTTTGAAATACTTTTTTTCTTTCGCATGCTGGCTGAAAATATCAATATTGTTCTGATTGGTGATAGAGTCCGAAAGCACCGCCGTTGTGCGTGAGTCCGCTACCACCATCTCTAAATTATATTTTAAACGCCACCGTGAGTAGAAATAGTTGACGGTCATGTACAAAACAACCCACCCGAAAATGATGAGTGCGAGTGCAGGGAAAATATAGGCGGTAATGATGACTGAGCCCACAACACGCACTATGAGTGGAATTATGTCCCATCCCATGCGGTCCGTCAGGCGTTCAAAGGCACGCGCGTATCGCCCAACACGCTGGACGAGCGCCCCCGTAAAATTGTTGGCGAAAAAGCTATATGAATGATAGAGGAGGTGGTCGTACGCTTGTTGGCGGAGGGTTGCCATCGACATTGCTTGAACGCGCGCGATCGAGTACGACCCAACACGCCAACATATCCAAGCGGCTCCATTGAGCAACAGAGCAACAAAAATAATATGAATGAGCTCTGGTGCGAGCTCGGCTTTGGCTTGAGGCAACAAAAGAGCGTCGAAGAATTTTTTGTAATAAAGAGGAACTACAATTTCAAATGCGGACGCCCCTCCGAGACCGAGCAGAACTCCAAACAACAAAAATGGGCTTTTGCTCATCCCTTGCCACATCGAAGACGCTACATCACGAATACGCACTTCCGGATACTCAATATTTGAATGTCGTGATTTCATAAGAAAAATGGGCAGTTAGCCCATGAAAAACGCGGTAGTCTCCATTATACACAAATCGAGTAAAACGTGAATCGTATCTACACGCCCTTATTCTACCCCTTTCGGCGCATGAGGGGAAAAATTTGCGCTTCACGGATGCTTTTTCCCGCAAGGAAACTGAAGAGGCGTTCAGATACACCAAAGCCGAACATCGGAGGCATGCCGTACTCCATCGCTTCCACATATTCAAAATCCGCCATTTGGGCTTCGTCGTCACCAGCGTCGCGGAGCGCTTGCTGTTTCTCAAACCGTTCTCGCTGATCGATAGGGTCATTCAGCTCATTGAATGCCTTGCCTACCTCGCTTCCCGCAAGGAGAATTTGAAATCGATCTACCGTGCGCACATCCTTCTCCGATTTCTTTGCCAATGGTTCGAGGTAAACAGGCATCCCCGTGAGGATCGCCGGACCGGCGATGGTCTTGCGAATTTTCTTCCAGAGCAAGTCGACACCGCGACCGAGATCGACATTCGGCTCGTGAGGGATCCCCTCTTTTTTAAGTATCGCAAGAAACGTATCCATGCTGACATCGCGCGGGTCAAATCCGTATTTTCCCTTCATGAGCTCGTTGAAATCGTACGTATCCCAATCTTTTGCCAAGTCGACATCAAAATCATTGATCTTGAATTGCAAAGTCCTGAATGTTTTCTCTGCGACCGTGCGATAGAGTTCTATAAGCATCGGGACTCCCTTGCGTGCGTCTTGATATGCTTCATAAAATTCAAACGACGTGTAATCATTTGCATGCTCATACGACATACCTTCGTTACGGAAAATTCTCCCAATTTCAAACGTCTTGGGGATGCCTCCTGCCATAAGTTTCTTTTGCCACAGTTCCCCCACCGAAATACGGAGATACACATCCACGTCAAGCGTATTGTGGTGCGTGATAAAAGGCCGCGCCTCGGCACCGCCAGTCAATGTTTCCAAAATAGGTGTCTCGACTTCGATAAAATCCCTCTCCAGCATAAACGTACGAATCGTGTTCCAAAAGATGGATCGCTTCTTCACGAGCTCCGCGACCTCGGGGTTAAGCAATATGTCGAGGTAACGCTTGCGATAGCGTTCGTCTTCGTCTTTGAGTCCGAACCATAGGTCGGGAACAGGGGTGATACTCTTGGCGAGCATGCGCCACGAAATCCCGAGGAGCGAGTTGATGCTACGCTTGGTGGTAAACGCCGTGCCGGTTATTTCGACAAAATCACTCGTATCCACCACCTCCATGAAGAGCGCAAAGCTTTTCTCGTCCATGTCGTCTTTCTTGAGCAAGACCTGAACGCGTGCAGTGCCATCATGTAAATCCAAAAAAACGAGACCGCCTTGATCTCGCAGAGACATAATCCTTCCTGCGAGCGTTATCGTCTCGCCCGCAGATACCAGCGCATCGAATGATGCGAGAAACTTTGCGTTTTCGTGCGTGCGAAAAGACTCTGCGGGGTATGGATCCACCCCCTCCTCCCGCATGCGGGAGATTTTCTTTAATCGCTCGGATTGTATTTGGTCTAATGCGGACATGGTGTTTATATATTAAAACTATACCATAGTTTTATGACGGTTCCAAAAAACACCGAGCACCATACTTAGGACTCATGCGCTAATAACTTGACCATTTTCATCTCATATTTGCGCGAATCGCATTTGAAAAATTCTTAAACATATCCCGATATGCTTCAGTATTTTTCAAATGCGATTCGCACAAATCTGAGCGAAACTGTATCAAGTTATTAACGTATGAGCCCTTAAAATACAAAATATCGGCGTTTATTACATTATCATTTCTACCTACATCTATTATACGCTATAGCGTATAATAGATGTAGGTACGGATTAACAAAATTTCGGGAATATTGTGTGGGTTACCTACGTCCTCGCGTACATCTCGCGGATACGGGACATGATGGTGTGGGTGGCGGATTTCAATTCTTCGTGAGTGGGCACCACGCGGTCGACGTCCGTACCAAAAAGTTCTTCTCGTGTAATGGGTTTCCCGTACGAAATCGTAATGGAATGTTTGCGTGCAATAAAATCGCGTGCCCCCATGAGATAGTGTCCATGAATCGCCGTAGGGATTACCGGTACGCCCGTACGCCAGAGGAGATACGCGACACCGGGCTTGCCTTCGCCGATGTCGCCATTTTCGGTCTTTTTCCCTTCAGGGAAAATACACACGCTTCTCCCTTGCTCCAAGATACTCAAGTGATACTTGAGGGTAACCTCGTAGTTGCCGGTACCGACGCTGATAGGATACGCCCCCCACATTTTGAAGAACGCCGCGCTATAAAAAATCCTCCCCAAGCCGAATTTTTCCGCTCGCGGATAAAAAGACCGCTCGCGCGCAAGATAAAACATCGGCATCAAGGGTGAAAAAGGGTTAAGTGTCGCGGGGACAAGAATCGGGTCGAGCTCGCTCGAATGGTTCACGGCAAAGATCGCCCCGCGCTTGTGCCCGCGAATGTGTTCCTTGCCAAGAATCTTGATCCGCGCGAACAGACGAAAACTGATCCATGTGAACGGATACACAAATGTCTGCAAGACTGTCGGAGTCCATGAAAATGGGTTCATATAAATATCGTCTCGCGCATCATCAACTCTTCAATGCTTACAATATAGCACTGTTACGGGTATTTTAAAACATGTTGTATAATAAGTTGCGACATATGAAAATTCAGCCTCTTAAACAGCGAGATGCGAGCGCGTGCGGACCGACGTGTATTGAAATGACCGCTCGGTATTTTGATGCACCGCTCAGTGTCAAAAAAATTTCGGATGTGACAAATTATAAAAAGAGAGGTGGGCTTTTTAATGCTCAATTAGTTCGCGCGCTTGAAAAACTTACGTTTAATGTAGAAGCGGGGTATGATAATACGTGGGGAAAACTACGGAGTGCGAACACAAAAGACCGCGTCATCATTGTGTCATGGATGCTCAAAGGATACATCGGCCACTTCAGTGTGGTGGACAAAGTGACAAAAAACCATGTTTATCTTGCGGAACCAACCGAGGGGGTAATCATAAAGATGCAAAAATTGGTATTTCTTCGATTATGGTTTGATTTTGACCCACACTGGTACCCAAAGAAAAACACGGACATCAAGCTTCGCTTTATGGCAGTGGTGTCGAAACCCTAATTCTCTTTTCCCTATACCCCCTCATCGCGGAGTTCGGCGACGAGCTTTTCCGCTTTGCGCGAAAGTTTCGCGGGGATTTTTACGATTACGGTGATGAACAAATCTCCGCGGTGCTTCTCGTCAATGGGTACGCCCTTGCCCTTTACCCGAAGAACCTCTCCCGATGAAACGCCGCGCGGAATCTTGACCGAGATTTTCCCATCGAGTGTTTCTATTCCGTACTCCCCGCCGAGGAGCGCATCTGAAAGTTTCACCTGCAGATTCATGGTGAGGTTCTGCCCTTCGCGGCGAAAAACTTTGTGCGGCGTCACCCGAATCTTCACATACAAATCTCCCGATGTGCCGTTTTGAACCGCCTCGCCCGCACCCGTCAAGCGCACCATCTCGCCGTGCTCGATGCCTGCGGGGATACGGATCGTAACATCCCCCGCGCGGCGGACAACGCCATGCCCCTTGCACGTCTCGCACCGTTCCTCGGGGATCTTACCCGCACCTGCACATACGGAACATTCGCGCGCTTGCGTGAATGTACCGAACATTGACTGTCTCGTTTCGCTTACTTGTCCTTGCCCTTTGCAGGTAGTACAGGTCTTGAGAGACGTCCCCGGCTTTGCACCACTGCCGTGGCATGTGGCACATGGAGAAGCCTTGGTGAGCAACACGGTACGCTCCACGCCAAACACCGCCTGTTCGAAGGCAAGCTCCATGTCTACCGAGATATCCCGACCACGGCGCACCTCGGCTCTTCGCCGTCCCCCACCAAAGAGGTCGCCAAAGATGTCGTTCAAGTCAATATCGCCAAAACCTTGCGCATTGAAGCCTCCGAAACCGGAAGTGTCGAAACCTTGACCGGAAAAATCAGATCCGCCACGGTCGTATGCAGAGCGTTTCTTTTCATCAGACAACACTTGGTACGCTTCGCTCACTTCTTTGAACTTCGCTTCATCGCCGCCCTTGTCGGGGTGGTATTTGTGCGCAAGCTTACGAAACGCTTTCTTGATCTCGTCTTGAGAAGCGGTCTTTTCGATACCGAGTGTTTTGTAGTAGTCTTTCATAGATGGAATATGAGTGGGACGAAATATGGAATATCGAATATGGAATTTTGAATAGATCCCCTTATAGTCCTAAGCTCGCCAAAGACAAGCTTGAGACTATAAAAATTATTTATGATTCCACGTTCTCTATTCTACTTCGTGTCTTCAATTTCCACGATTTTATGCCAATGATGAGGAGGGAGACAATAACAAAGAGCGGAGGGAGAAAAACGGTGGCAAGCATTTCGTCGGAGATAAGTCCCGCAAGACCAAAGCCACCTTCTGTTGGCGTGTTGTTGTAGGTATAGAGAAGAACGCTAAGTATAAGAGGAAAGGAGATGCTGGCGAATTTTGCCCATGCGAGAAAAGTTTCGCGGCGGACGAAGAAGAGAGCGGAGGTGATAAGAAGGAGGGGGAGAAACGACCAGAGAAGTGCCAAAAGGATACCCTCGCCAAAAAATTCATTACACCATACCCTATTATTCCCGCCCTCCCCCCAATGTCCATAGTAATTATAAAAATTATAAGAAGTATAATAAGTTGATTCACAAATACCAAATTTGACTGGCTCAAAAAAAACATAGCCACCACCAAGCGCAAGAAGAGAGGCAACTAAAATTACCGAAATTATTTTTTTATGATTCATATCTTTATTCTACCACCTTCTCCCTAATTTGCTCAATAATACCTATCAAATCCCCCGCCTCTTCTTTGGAAAGAATATTTTTCTTCTCATATTTATTGATGAGTTTAATGACATTCTTAAATACTCCCTTGGTTTTCTGTTTTTCTTTGCGATCGTTTTCGTGTTCTTTGGCAAGTTCTTTTTCAAGCTTTTCGAGTTTCTTAAAGAGCTGCTTTTCTTTCTTGTCCGGGAGATTGAGTGTCTTTACCAACCCTTTCAAGATGCCGACAAGATTTTCGCCAGTGAGACCGCCGGGAGTAATCTCCGCGTCTATGGTTCCATTGCCGTCAATGTCTACTTTGAGTACGGGCGCGACATTCCCTCCCGCCTCTATGGTTGCGATGGTGCTTGCCGTAACGGGAATATCTTCGTAGATAGTCATGCTTGTTGTGGTGCCACCGGTAATTTCTTCAATATCGAGGGTGAATGTGCCGAGGTCTTTTCCCGTGAGTTGTATGGTGGTGATTTGCTCTCCGCTTGCTCCCGCATATTGCCCCTCACCGATTTGCCAATAGTAGGTGTTGGGGATTCGCTCTTCGGCATAATCAAGGTCGGATGAAGGGTCGGGGTTTGTGATGGGACCGGTGTGACGACCGAGAGAGTCATAGAGGTGAAGTGCGACGGGAGAGTGTACGCCGATGCGGAGGCGTTTGTCTGCATCAGATTGAGGTGGTTTGGTGTTCGTGATGTACAAGGGAAGGGTGCTCGTGGCTTCATTTTTTATGAGTGTGGTGAGGAGAGTTTGAATAGGGGTGATTTCAAGGATGTTTTTGTGGTCGCGGTTGACATTAAATTGACCGAGCTTGTTATGCTGAAAAATATCCACATAATACCTCTCCACTCCCAACGCCTCTGCCGAGGGGTACACCACGGTGCTATCGCCCTCGGAAGTAACGAGCGGTTGCGGGTCTATCACATCAATCCTAGGGCACCCGGAAAAGTATGGGCTGCAAACTTTCTTTTTCGTTGATTTATACTCAACGCCACGAGGCGCATCAAGTCCCAATCCGACAATCTCAATCACCTCAATTCCAGACGGTGGCATCCAAGTATCTTGTGTGGCATGACGCGTTTCAGCATTCGCGAGAAAATTTTCTTTGAGGACATTCGGCTCATTGACCGCACTCGCCTGTGGCTCCATGCGGGCTCCGTTCTCTCCTCGCAAAAATTTTCGCAATGTATCATAATCAGAGATTGAGTTACCGTAGACGTTACGGAAACCTTGAGTTACTGAAGTTGTCGTGCTAAATTCCACAAACGGACCACGAAGACGGTTAAAGTATTCACGAGAAGGAAGCAGTGTGTACGCGCTCTTCATGTTTTCGGCGAGCTCGCGAGTCACTTCTTTGCTCGGAAAACTCAAAAAGAATGGCCCAGCACCATGAAGCATCTCAAAAACTGCTTTCGGTGTCCCGAGCTCTGGTACGGCGACCAGAATAATACGATCAATAAGATTCTCCTGTCCACGACTTTTCAAATCCTCAACAAGTTCTTTTGCCACCAATCCGCCATTTGAGTGAGCGATGAGTGTTACTTTGCCTGTGGGAGAGGTGCTCGCAAGATCAACTATTCGTGTCGCGATGTCATATGATCCAGATTCAAGACGAATACTTCGAGTGACGACGTCTTTCTGATCGTCGCGCCAGTCGTAGGGAAGCGTTTCAAAATGTTTAATAGTGCCTTTTATGACAAGTCCTTCCATAAAACCGAGAAAGCCCTTGTAGATATTTACGCCAAACGCCTCATCAATTACATCCCTGGTGTATGTATCGGGGTGTACACTCTCTCCTGTTGTTGGGGAAAGGTAAAGTTTCCGCACATCATCGTTTCTGTTCGGCTCCCAAAGTTTGTTCTCGCAATTTAAAAATAGGCAGCCTGGGTCTTTCTGATACAACCGGCTCGCTTCAAGCCCTGGCAGAAATAAAACGTTTGAATAACAGTTTTGTGTGCAAGAGTTTGATGAATTCTTCCACCCATCCTGCGTTACCCACGGCAAATCGTCTTGCCCGCCCGTAAAAACATACGGCGCGTCGCAAAAACCGTCAGCATTTACATCGCTACATCCCTCTTCTGGAGTATCGAAGTCGCTCCAGTAGTTACCACCTTCCGGAAGCGGAGATGAAAAAATTTGCGCAGGACCATAGTTTATGACTTGTGTCGGATTTCCAATAAAATTATTGTGAGATGCTTGATTTCCACTTGATGGAGGGAAAATCATGAGTCCGTCCTCACTGCTATCCCGTATGGTATTCTCGCGCAATACATTGTTGTATGAATCAAAGAAAAGAACACCTTGGTAAGTATCTGAAACATCATTAGACACGAAGCTGTTATCGTTGGAGTCAAATAAAAGAATACCTTGATGCCTTCCCGACACGCTTGCGCGGGCGTTTAACGAGACGGTGTTATCTTGAAAAATATTTTTATAAGAATCGAAGAGCACAAATCCTTGGTGACGCCTTGCTGAAGGAACGAGGAGGGACACCGTATTTCCTATTATGGTATTGGTGCTTGAATTGAAAAAAACCATCCCTTGATTATCAAGGTTTACAAAATCGTTATTTTCAATACGATTACCGTTTGAGTTATTCAGGTTCACTCCGTAGGAGAAGTTTTCGATGTGCATGTTTTTGACGATGACACCTGATTTGCTATTGAGGTACACGCCCGAACCGGTATGTGAGCCAGAAAGAGTGAAGTTGTTTCCATCCAAAACGATATTATCAGAATCAATCTCAATGGTTTCCAAAACATTTTGTGTTAGGGTGCATGTTTTTGCAGTGTTGTTCCAATTTCCGACAGAGGAGCAGTCCCCGCCAGTCGCATCGTCGCGAATAAACTTGGTACTTTTTCGCGGTTGGATAAAAATGATATGTGGAGCGGTGATGTCTTGCGTGTATGAATAACCACCGTTTTCATCGGTGGTAAATTGGGTTAAGTTGTGGTAACTGTCTTCGTATTTGTAATAGGTTGTTTGAGGAGAAAAACCGCTTATCGTTACCGTGGTTGAAGTCGCAGGAGGGAGACTTGCGTAAATCGCCATAGTCACGATTTCCGAGACTGATTCCAACCGTGCGCGAATAGACTCGGAACTATCAAGCGTGATGTTAAAGTAATCACTGTTCTCTATTTCAAAATGAGTGCCTTCGCCTTCAATATGCCCGAAAATTTGAGGGTTCGAAGGCATATAAGAAATTCCCTGAGCAGAAGCAGTGGCAAAAAGACCGCTCACCACAAAGATAGCAGTAACAATTGCGCACACAAAAACAAGTATCTTGTAATAGTCTTTTGCCATAGGGGCAACATATGACAATTAACATTTGACATCTGACTGGATACGCCATACATCAAAATTCTTGTCAGTTGTCAGTTGTTCTTTGTTTTGTCCCCATCTCCCTCCTTATACTCCGCATCACGAACCGGCCCCTGATCATCCGCTCCGCCTTCTTTTTTGTCCTGTGTTTGAGCCGCTTCGGCATTCTTTGCCATAATATCGCCAATCTTTTGAAGTTCGGTCGAGAGTTCGTCAGTCGCCTTTTTAAGTGCGTCGGTATCCTTGCCGCCGCTTGCCGTTTTTGCGAGTGCAATCTTCCCCTCAATTCCCGTCTTCACTTCCGCAGGCACTTTGTCGCCATTGTCGCGAAGCGCCTTCTCGGCAGTATACACAAGCTGTTCGAGCAGATTCTTTGCCTCGGCGAGATCACGTTTCTTTGCATCTTCGGTGGCATTCAGCTCCGCTTCTTTCTGCATGCGAGCAATGTCGTCTTTTGAAAGTCCCGAGCTTGCTTCGATACGAATCGACTGCTCTTTGCCCGTTGTTTTTTCTTTTGCCTTTACCTGCAAGATACCGTTCGCGTCAACATCAAACGTAACCTCGACTTGCGGGGTACCGCGTGCGCCCGGCGGAATACCGTCGAGAACAAACCGCCCGAGAGATTTGTTGTCTGGTGCCATAGGACGTTCGCCCTGCACGACATGAATCTCGACCGAAGTCTGATTGTCTGCCGCGGTAGAAAATATTTGCGAACGTGATGCAGGAATGGTTGTGTTCTTCTCAATGAGTTTTGTCGCCACATTGCCAAATGTTTCAATACCCAAAGAGAGCGGAATAACATCAAGCAAGAGAACGTCTTTCACATCGCCCTGCAATATCCCCGCTTGAATCGCGGCGCCGATGGCAACCACTTCGTCCGGATTGATAGAGCGGTTTGGTTCTTTGCCAAAAAGTTCTTTGACCGCATTCACGATTGCCGGCATGCGCGTTTGTCCTCCCACCATAATGATTTCATTGATATCGGTGATTTTGAATGGTGATGCGGCGAGTGCGCGCTTAGTGATTTCGATTGATTTGTCGATGTATTCACGCGCGAGATCTTCGAGTTTCGGGCGTGAGAGTTTGAGCAAGAGATGTCGCGGACCTGATGCGTCTGACGTAATGAAGGGAATGTTGATTTCTGCTTCTGGTGTTGTGGAGAGCTCGTGCTTTGCTTTTTCCGCCGCCTCTTTGAGTCGCTGGAGTGCAAGCACGTCCTTTGAAACATCGATGCCGGATTCTTTCTTGAACTCGTCGGCAATATAGCGGATGATTTTCTGATCGATGTCTTCACCGCCCATGTGCACGTCGCCATCGGTCGACTTCACCTCGATGACGTCGTCACCCACTTCGAGTACCGACACATCAAAGGTACCGCCGCCAAAGTCGTACACGACGATCTTCTCATCTTTCTTTTTGTTGAAACCATACGCAAGTGCCGCCGCGGTTGGCTCGTTGATGATACGCTTTACGTCAAATCCTGCAATCTGCCCCGCGTCTTTGGTTGCTTTGCGTTGAGAATCATTAAAATACGCAGGCACGGTAATCACCGCTTCGGTGATTTTCTCCCCGAGCTTCGCTTCCGCGTCCTGCTTGAGCTTCTGGAGCACCATCGCCGAGATCTCCTCGGGGCGATAAGACCGCTCCCCCATTTTGACCATCACGCCGCCATCGGAAGACTTCTCGATGGCAAAAGGCGCGTTCTTTTTATCACGCTGAACACCCTCGTCTTCAAACGTGTGGCCGATCAAACGTTTAATACCGAACAACGTGTTTTGCGGATTGGTAACCGCTTGGCGTTTTGCGAGAAGCCCCGCCAACCGTTCGCCACTTTTGGAAACCGCGATGATGGATGGCGTAGTGCGCACTCCTTCGATGTTTTCAACAATGCGCGGCTCACCCCCCTCAATAATCGCCATCGCGGAATTTGTCGTACCAAGATCAATACCTAAAATTTTTGCCATAGTTTTGATAGTTAATAATTAAATAATAAATAGTTAATAATTGAATAATTAAGTGAACACTTTATTGTTTTGCTATTTCAATATTTTTATATTAATTATTCCCCGTTGTACCCAAACGATTTCACTTTTGCCGGACGGATAACTTTGCTGTGCAAACGATACCCTTTTTGGATGACTTCGGAAACCGTATCCGCCTTATTTCCATCATTCGTCTCTACGGTTTCCATCGCAATGTGAAGTCGTGGATCCAGCCTTTCCCCAACCGCACCTATCTCGGAAAGCCCGCGCGCTTCGAGAACCGAGAACAGCTGTGCATAGATGTATTCAACCCCTTTCCTCCAATTTTCGTCCACCTTCCCCCATGCTTCTTTGTTGCCAAACGCCATCGTGAAGCTATCGAGAACTGGAAGGACATCTTCGACGAGACCTTCGGATGCGAATTTCACTAATTCGCCGCGACGGATGTCTTCTTCTTTGCGTGCATTTGCAAAGTCGGCGCGCATGCGTTGCCATCCATCAAGATATTCTTTCTTCTCCGCCTCGCAAGCCCGAAGTTTTTCGTGGAGCTTCTTCTGTACAGCGGCCGCATTCACATTTTCATCCTCATTTTCAAATTGCACGTCATCACTATACATATCTCCTTCTTTGGTGTCAAGGTTTTGGGTGTCACCGAGTGAGCGATCCTCTTCTTTTACCCCCTTTTCTTCATATTCCTGTTCTTTTTTCATGTCCTTGTATTTTTATCTTATCACGGCTAACAAAAAAGGAGAAACTGTCTTGACGACAATCCCCCTCTTTCTTTCATTAGAAAATTTGTTGCAAACGATAAATATTATCGCTTAGACCATTGAGGGGCTTTGCGGGCTTTCTTCAGACCAAATTTTCGGCGCTCTTTCATGCGAGGATCGCGTTTCAAGAAGCCGAGTTTCTTTAGGCGAGTTCTTGTCTCCTCGTCATACTTCACGAGAGAGCGAGCGAGCGCATGGCGTACCGCTTCTGCTTGCGAGTGAATTCCTCCGCCGCGCACCAACACCGTCACGGTAAATTTTGTAGCAACTTTTGATTTCGCAATTGCGTCCTTCACAATACTCTGAAGCTCTACGGTTGGGAAATACACCTCGAGTGTTTTGCCATTGATCGTAATTCCGTCCTTTGAAGACTCGGTAACACGCACGCGCGCAGTCGATGTCTTGCGACGACCAACCGTCTCAATGTATTTACCCGAAATCGCCTTGGCGACGGCGGGTTTACCCGAAATCGCCTTGGCGACGGGTTTACCCGCAGTTACCTTCTTGCTCGCGATTGTCTTGATGGTGGCAGGAATAGCAGTAACGCGTGTCGATACTTTTGGAGTTGGTTTTGCCTTTACGACTTCTTCTGTTTTTTTTATTGTTGTAACGGTCATATTAATCAGTGATCACGAGACGCTTCATGCGCTCTTTATGTAAACGATTGCGCGGAATCATGCGCCCGACGGTGCGCATGAACATTTCGCCATATCCTCTCTTCTCGATTGTTTGCGCAAGCGTGCGCTCCTTGAGCCCGCCCGGATAACCCGAGAAAAGCTTTACGTGCACCTCTTTGAGCTTATTCGGAGTAAGGGCAATCTTTGAGGCATTCTCAATAATAACCTGCACATCAGCAACAACATGCTTTTGAAATGCCGGGGATGTCTTGCCCATGAGCACGCTCGCCGCTTCCGTGGCGACACGTCCCAAGGACTTTCCTTTTGCGTCAATTTTATGTGGTGTAATAGGCATGGTAGTTTGATTGATTTTCTAGACAAATTCAATAATTGCCATTTTGCTCGCGTCCCCCAAGCGGCGCGGAAGCTTCAAGATGCGCGTGTAACCCCCCGGTCGCTCGGTGTATCGTGGTGCAATCTCACCAATAATTTTCTGGGCACCCGCCTCCCCACTCATCCCCCCCAAACGCGAGATTATCAAGCGGCGCGACGCGAGGTCACCCTTGCGTCCCTTGGTAATAAGGCCTTCGATAAACGAGCGGAGCTCCTTTGCGCGTGCCTCGGTCGTCTTGACATGCTCGTGGTCGATGAGTGCGAGCGCAAGCGAGCGCAAGAGTGCCTCGCGTCCCGCGTGATCTCGTCCAAATTTCCTGATTGCCTTGTGATGTTTCATATGAGTAGTAAATAGTCAGTGACAAATAACTAGCTCTTGAGGGTGATGTTATAAGAGCCAAGCACGCGTTTGATCTCGTTAATACCCTTGTCGCCGAGACCATCAATCTCAAGGAGGTCTTCTTCTGTCTTGCGTGCGAGACCTCCCACCGTACGAATGTTCGCGCTGGAGAGTGCGTTTGCGGTGCGCGTGGAAAGATCGAGGTTCTCAATGCGCGTCTTCAAAAATTCGTTGTCCGTGGCGTCTTTCTTCTGAGGTTTCTCCTCGGTAGCGACATCCTGTTCAGTTTTGGTTTCTGTTTGTTCAACAAAACCAATGACCGCCTTGAGCTGATTAATCATGATCTCAATCGAAGACTCGAGCGCGCGGCGTGGTGTAATCGTGCCATCGGTCTCGATGGTAATCTTCAACAGATTGTAATCTGTACGGTCGCCGACGCGCATATTGTCTACCTCATAATTCACGCGGCGAATCGGGGTGAAAATCGCATCTACGGCAATAGTGCCAATGTCCACCTTTTCCTTTTGGTGAACTTCTTTTGAAATATACCCAAAACCTTTTGCCACGGTGATTTCCATCGAGAGCGCGCTCGTCTTGTCGGTCAGCGTTGCAAGGTGAAGCTCGGGATTGAGTACCTCTACCTGTCCGCTTGTCGTTATGTCACCGGCGGTAACTTCCTTTATTCCTTTCACCGAGAGTGTCACTACCTGTGGCTCCATTGTTAAAAGCTTGAACCGTACTTTCTTCAAATTGAGGAGGATCGTGATAACGTCTTCTTTGACGCCGTCGAGGGTTGCAAATTCATGCGAGACGCCGTCGATCTTTACGGTCGTAACCGCCGCGCCCAAAAGAGATGACAAAATAATACGGCGCAAAGAATTGCCAAGTGTGTGCCCGTATCCCGGATAAAGACCGTCTATTTCGTAAGTACCTTTAAAATCGTCCTCGGAGAGAACTTTTGGCTTTGATGGCAATGTTATGTTGTAATCGAGCATAGTGATGTAAATTAGACGAGGAAACTATACCTTATATTCTTAATAAATGCAAACGATCCCTTGTTCCTAGCGACTATATAACTGGGTACAATATAATCGCGTCGTTCGTTCGAAATTTTAAAATTTAAGTTCATATTCTTCAATTTTAAATTCCTCTCTCACTAGCGACTATAGAACTCCACAACAGAGGTAAGGTTAAACGTATGCTCCCCCTGTGCCGGTTTCGGCTTTCCCTGAAACACCACTGAACCTTTGCTTGCGTCAAGCTTGAGCCATGTCGGCACCGTGGTGATCGTTTTCAATTTCTCTCCCAACCCCTCAAAAAGTTTCGAGGTCTTGCTCCCCTCGCGGATTGCAAGCACGTCCCCGACTTTGAGCCGACGTGACGGGATATCCGTGCGGCGGCCGTTCACGGTGATATGTCCGTGCGTCACTATCTGGCGCGCAAGCGAGCGCGAGTGTGTAATGCCCGAGCGAAAAACTGCATTGTCAAGACGCGATTCAAGCGATTCAAACAAATACTCGGCAGGGTTAATTCCTGATTTCCCTGACGCTTCTTTAACATAATTCCCAAATTGCTTCTCGCTCACGCGGTACGTATTGCGCACTTTTTGTTTCTCACGCATCTGAGTACCATACTCCGTGACCGAAGATCGGTGCTTCCGCTCAGAGAGAAGCTTGCCCGGCGGATACGGCTTGCGCTCCATGGCGCACTTCGGCGTAAAGCACCGCTCCCCTTTGAGGAAGAGCTTCTCTCCGACACGACGACATTTTTTACATTTCTGATTGATCATATATCACGCAAATACTAACAACTAAATAATTAAATTCGGCGTGGCTTT
>LCOP01000001.1 GCA_000996605.1 Parcubacteria group bacterium GW2011_GWA1_47_8 | reverse complement strand
TTTTTGTGTCATGGGCTCAGTATACCTGAAAACCGAGGGTTTTCAGACTTTCCTACAATGTCCCTGCGGCAGAGACCGCAGGGAAACGAGTTTTACCGTTCTTGTTTTTTATCTCAACAGTAACACCAGATTCATTTTTCGAAGTCATGATAGCTCCCAAGGCTAGATTAATTTGCCAGTCATCCGTACCACCTCCTATTTCTTTTCTCTTTTCTGTGACCAGATTAGTGATTGAAACACCGTTTAAACTAACGACTTCAAAAGTTCCACTTTCTATATCTACCCAAAATGTACCAGCTTTGTACCGTATTGGGTTCTCAAGCCAGTACTGTTTTTCTTTTACATCTTCTTCTAATTTTGTATGACTGTTATTTAAAGTAGCAATTATTGAACGGAGGCGTCCTATTAAAATAACAGGACTAGAGATAACTTCGTTATTTTCACTTAATAAGTCCAGTTTTTTTGAAAAAGTATCTCTTTCTTCTTCTGATAAAAAAGGGAACGTATCAATAGTATCTTTTTTTATAGCATCAATAAAAACAACACATTCCTGCCGTTCAACTGTTTCAATTCGTACCTCTTTTTCTATGTTCGGTTGATTCTGAAGCACAGAGATTTTTTCCATAATCTTTAGTTTACCACCAATACTAACGCAAAGAAAGTTTTATTTTACTTCCCCGCTATCACTGCCAAATATGTCGCAAATTCCAACTTGGGATTTTTCTCACGAAATAGGGTCAGTCCGAAATAGGGTCAGGAGCCATTTATTTCAAAGATTATTACACAATAAAATGCAACAAACTTTACCGCGGACTGACTGTCGCGGTCTCAAATACGTGGGGTGAGGCCTTGTAAGAACATTTTAGCATCCCTTCTACTCCTTAGACGAGCCGTCTCGGTCTGTGGGGTGTTTTTGTGAATGTTACAAATGAGACACAAAACACCCGTCTCGGTCACTGTCTCATTTACAATGAGTTTGACTTTATTGACTTCTGCTTCATACCCTATATACTTGGGGTATGAAGATAACTACCCCACCAGAACCTAAGGAGGTAAAAGCTTGGATGCAAGAGCTAAAAAATACCACCTTTAGCGATCCCACGATTGACTGGGACTCTTATGTCGTCTGGGCAGGTAATCAGCTCCCAAAGTACCTCTGGGGCCAATGGAAGTATGAGTTAAAGCCTCTAGGGTTTACTTGGCAGAAGTTCCTGAAGCTTCTCCGACTTAGGACAGATAACATGCTTCTTTGGTATAGAGGTATTATGCCGTGGCCTCGTTTGGTAGGTACCATCACTGAACTAATTGAAGGGCCACTCGGTAAAGAGCTTGGGAGACGCGAGTAAGTAAAAACTTGGTATTGTTTTTATTTTGGATACTTTATATCACCAATCCATATTCCCATGATCATCAGCTATCAGATTTTCATGCTCCACAAATTCTGATGCATCGCCGTCGTTCATTAAATCTTTGTATATTTGCCGACCTTCTTCTGAAAAATGTATCCTGAGACCTCCCTTAATAATCTGCATTGGAACTTTGTATGTAGTATGACCTTCAAGCCATAAAAGAAAATCACCCAACTCCTCAAGCTCCTTTCCATCACCACGAACCCATTGAGGAATATTACTCTCCTCATTTGAAAAATGTGCCGACAATAAACCTGTACCCTCTAAAAAGAAAGCCATGCTTCTGCCTTCTTTATTAAACATCCCGTGTGCCTGAGGATTCCTATATTTTCTTGAAATAGCAATAAGTAACTGGTAGTGACGATCTGCCTCTTTGTCAGATCTTAAATTAAATGCCCGTTTATACTTGTCAGCCCAGGGACGAAAAATGAATTCTTTTAGATGCTCTGTTTTTGGATCAAAATCATTAAATGCCAAAAAGAGAACTAGTACGTGTTCGAGTAATCCGAAAAAGGCAAAGTATGCTCCTTGGTCAAGATAGGAGGCATGTCTCAATTTTTCCATCTCAGCGTTCCATCCTGGTAGTAATTGATTGGCCGATTCCTTCGGAGTAATCTCCACTTTCTCAGCTCGTTTTTTCTTTGCTTCATCCCTGAAATAGTCATATGTAGCTCGTAAGCTAGAATACTGGTTATCAATACTGACATTGCCTTTCTTTATTTCTATGTCTGCGTAATCCTTAAGAAGCGTAGAGAGGAAGGCTGTCGCAGAATTAAATATTCCAACAAGATAGTCTGTGGTCTTTGAAACGGTATCCTCATCAGCAGAACCTATGTATAAGCGATGCCCGAATTTATGACTTACAACCTTACATAGAATTCCATTTATTATGAAGCAGATTTCCCACAAAACTTTTTCCATCGGCATGTAGTCACAGGGGAAACCCAAACTATCAGCGAAAACGTGCTTCAGTAAATATGCCTCCGGTACTGAAGTCGAAATACTTACTTTGGTAAATGAATACTCATGACCCAACATCCAATCTGAAGTAGTGGGTTTTTCTAATTTAGAAAATATCGCCGCGAGCTTCTCATTTTTTGCTGTATCTAGGGTATCTTCCATATCTATTTTGAGATATTCACCGCTTGCCCTATGTGCCACACAAGTCGCTCGTATGACCAGCGATCAAGGGCACGTTGTCCGCTCAGCATTGAGGAGAAGAACATTGGAATTTTCTTGCCTCCTCTTGTGAACCAGTGAAAGCCCCGCTCTGCATCCCACGAAAGATCACTCTTTATATATTCGCGTAGTATTTCCGAGCCAGTCGCATTGCTGACCACGACACAGCGAGGTTCAATTTGAACTAAAATGTCCTCAAACAATTTTATCTGATCCATACCAAACTCGTTCAAAACACCCTTGCTTCGGACACGATTCATGAAATCAGTCTGCGACGTTTCTTTGTAGAGAAAGAGATCAATGTGTTGCCAATCGAGGCCAACATTCTTGGCTATTTCAACAGGACGACCGAAGTACAGCGAGTAGTTTTGGTATGCGTAGTTTTCTACTTTGATGCAGTCATCTATCAACTTAGGATTGGAAGATATGTTGCTCCATTTGAAGAATGTATCGGGATCCATGTCTTTATATTCTGTATTCTGAAGAATCGTCTTAAATCCTCTTGCACTGAAAGACGGATTCATGCCGACAAACAGCAAACCGCCCTTCTTAAATTCATCGTAGAAAAGCGGAGCGTATACATCTTGGTCATTCTGAAAATACTTATTCCAGAGAGTGACAATCTTTGAGTTGATTTTTTCGTTACGCATATATGGTTTGATATTAGTAACGATTAAATTTTGAGTGAATTAAAAAGATCCATAAACTTAACATTTCCTTTTTCTAAGAGCCTTTCTTGCTCCCCAACCTTTTCAACAGAAAACAAGTTCTCAATAATTATCGTAGCGTTGAGATTTAAAGGAGGACGATTAAGAACTTCGTTTAGAGATGCAATAATATGGGTTCTAATAGTTGCTTCTAGTTTTTTTTCACGTAGAAAACGGATCATTGAATAATACTCAGTAATATATTTATCTGAACGCTGACGCTGGTTCCACCCATACTGGGTGGTAAGTTTTGCAATCTCCAAATATTTTGCCTTACTAAACTCATCTAGATTAAAGCCGATATTCTCATTCTTACCCATAGCCTGCATTTGAAATTCAGGTATCAATTCTTTACTTAATTGATACAAACGCTTTAGCAAAGAGTAGATCTTTCGTTTTCCTCCGTATCGCTTTGGAAAATCAATGCGCAGAATCTTTTCAGCGGGTATTTTTACTATCTGGGCACGTATGCGAGATTCTTTTGCTTCCCACCACGGTACAACTTGGTAATAGTTTTTCCAAAAACGGAACAGGTAAAAAGGTTGTAATAACTCAAATTCAAAACTCTCAATTTCGCCCACCTCATTTTTCTTGTAGACAATCTCGTAAAACGCTACGCCATCAGAAAAAAGAATGTGGGCAGTTGTTCTAACAAATTCACATATTGCGTCTTCTAAAAAGAATGTGTGATCTCGCTGGGAAATACCGCTAGCAATTATCCTCTGTTTTTGAGTTGTAGTAGCTGGTTCAATTCTTGCTGGATATTTTTCTCTTTCCCCCTTGTAAATCATAAAGGGCATAATTCCCGTGTACATATCTTCAACAAACAGATGGGAATCTCCGTAATATGGATAGGCTTTTCTTCTATGACGTCCAGAAATTCTTACTGACAACTGATTATCATCACGGCGACGAGAGTACCATGACTCTTCCCATCTATTCAAAAAGAGTGGGTCTTTTAAGAAAGACTTTATAAATTCTTTGGATTTTTTAATAAAGTTATTCATCTTCATCTATTTCTTGGTTAGGATTTTGCGATTCCTCTTGAATTGATTCCTTGAAGTTGTGTCTGTCGGGAAGCTCTATTCCTTCCGCAGCAGGGAGACTTGATAAATACGTAGCAAAGAAAATGTCTCTTGCCGAAGCCATCAATCTTAAACCACCTGACCGCTCAAGAACTCGTATTACAGGACTTGTGTGAGTTGGCTGTCTGCGTCCATTTACGGAATCATAACTCCCACTATCTGGAAACACCGGTATGCCACGTTCTCTCAATTTATGTTCAAAACCAATCTGCCAGTTACTTCTTAACATAGCTTGTGGCATTATCTGGAAGACACCATCTCGATAGCTACTCATTGTAGCGATAAATTGAATCACTTGTTTGGCATCAACAGCTTGAAAATATATATTCCATAAACGCTCGACCACGCTCCAAAGTTCGGGGTTTTGATATAGCTCAGAATAGAGTTTTGCGTATCCGCTGATTTCAAAGAGATTTTCCAACGGTTCACTTGAAAATATCAATTTACTATCAATTTGGCTCCAATCTTTCACCTTTTCACGCAATCTGTCGTAAGCTACTAAAGATGCATCAAAAACTGCAGGAAGGATCTTTCCCAATCTCTCATGGTCGTTATCCTCACAAGCTTCATAACAAGCCTGTACGCCCTCTGTGAGAGCTTGGCCAAAGTAGTCAGGCAGATCGTCACCAGTAGCGAGAGTTTTCAATTGTGGTAAGAGCTGAATCATTTTATCCGTTACATCTTTCTCTCGATCCAAAGCAACCTGCTTCTCCTTTTCAAAATCAAACTCAATCCAAGGAAGGTCTCCTAATAAACGATGTGAATTAGAACAATCTATGTGTTTTTTCAGGTCAAATATCATTCTTCGATATTTTGCCGAAAATTCTTTCCACCTTTGAATCAGATGCACCGCAAGCGGTAATTGCTGCGCGGATAACAATCTATCGAGGCTTGATTGAAAATGGTCGGAGTGGAGTGATTTTATAAAGTTGAAGTAACCCTGCAAGGAGAAAAGATACTGCTGAAAGCAATACGTTTTTATATACCAATCTGCAGAAATCAAGTTTCCTTCAATCTCCTTCTCATTTCGTAAATCATTAGACAAGGACTCGAGTCGGGGTAGCATTGCGCCAGGTAGACCTGTGAGATAGATGTTCTTATCAGCTAACCAGTCAATCCCAGCGATACGTTTTGCTATGTCTTCACAAGAGTGACTGTCGAGATACTTCATCAATCCCAACATTGCTGATATCGCAAGTCTTCCTTGGGCATCTACAAACGATAGTTGCTCCTTAAACAACTGCTGTTGAGTATTATTTGCCTGTATTGTGTAGAGATGGTCGCTAACAACCTTAATTTTCTTAAACAATAGTTCTGCTCCTTTTACATCAAAATCTTGTGCATAAACCTCCACAACTTCAACTAATATATCAAGACCTCGAGCACTTGAGAGTATTTTTCTAGCATCTGAGAAGGATTCAAAAATTTGAACAGCAATATTTAAAGCTTCTTGTTCATACCACGTGTAATTCCGAACATTTTTAGGTTGAAGGGGGGTTCCTGTACTCAACGCAATAGCAATTTGCGATGATCCCGCGAGCGTCCAGTCTTGAAATTCATTTTTTGTTTCAAACCAGTAGCTACTAGTGGGAATCTTTTTTTTGAAATCTGCATAAGAAACCAATAGGCCACCGATATATCCCATAGCTGCCACCAACTGCTCATCAGATACCCTCATCTCTGACTTGCCGAAATGAATCAAGTTTTTTATCAAAGCAAACTTTCCTGAGACCATTACCCTGTGGTGATTTTGTATTGCTGACTTATTCCACTGTAAACCTGGTGGGGCAATACTTTTTGTAGAAAAAAATATGTCTCTGGTAATCCAGGTCAACGCAAATTGTGGCTCCAGTGAATAAAAAACATTTGTTCCAACCTGCCAAAACCTAATAATTATGTATGCTACAAGTAGGGATAGAAATGCCAAACCTATTGGATGAATCTGATATCCGAATGACTTAAAAACAATATAAAAAACACTAACGATTCCTGTGATTTCTATAGTTCTAACATACTGTTGTCCTCTGGGTTCTGTAAGAAAAAATTGTTTAACATTTTGAGGTGCGCGCAAAAGGTAGCTACTAGCAATGCCAGATATGGCAGTAAAATACAAACCCAGAAATACACCGGAAATACTCGCTATAACAGACAGAAAGGTGTCAACTGCTTCTTTATCGTATTTTAAACCCGTCGGGTAATAATGGTTACCAAGCTCTAGAATAAAAATTATAAATACAGAATACAAAACCGCTGTTCCAAAAGAGACGAGAGTGGGTGTAAGAATATCTTTATAATCCCTAAACCTATTGAACTCATAGCGACTACGATACACTCCTTTCCACAATGAAAATATCGGTTTATCCTCAAACCATTTCTTTGTAGTCCAAAAAGATTTGGAGCGATATAAATAGTTCTTAATTTTTAATTTTAAGTAATTCATAACCATTAGGTGCCCAATGTTGTGAGTATATTTTTGATCATAGCTTTAATAACCCTTCCACTGTAGAACTAACAGTGATTTTTTCCGTAGGGGTAATGACATACCGCCACGGCTTGGTGATCCCGTATTTGCCAACATTCTTTGAAACAAGCTCGCAATACTTATCAGCGGTTTTCTTTTTCTCTTGTACGTCTAGGTTTTTTGCTTCTACACCTGGCTTAACTTCAATCATCACAATTTCATTCTTGAACTCCACTACGAAATCTGGCTCATAACGGTGTTGTGAGTTTCCCTCCGCATCACGCCAGTAGAGTCCTTCAAATTGATTTGGAGCGGGGCGAAGCCAATCTTCTACCGACGGTTCTTTATCAAGAAGGTACGCCATCCGTACTTCATCCGAAGAATCGAATCTGTACATTGAGTGACACGCTTTGCTAAATCCTGTATAGATTTTATCTCTTGAGAAACGATCAAGTTGAGATTCCAAAGTAACAGGCTTCTCATCGAAGCTTCGTGAAATATTGTATTGCTCCAAGTACGGTTTTGGCTCACGAATACTAGACTCCAAATAACTCTCAGACTTAAACTCTTTGTGGGTTAATATCTGATCGTATATCTCTTTGGCAATCTGGCGAAAATTATTTTCCACCATCATTTTGAGTGCGCTTGTATCGCTAACAAATGACTTGTAGTATGCAACCGCCTGATTTGAAAGTTTGAGCAATAATTCTCTCTGCTCATCGTAATCAACAAGTGGAAAATCAAGGAGAGCTGAGATGATAGTATTTTCTGGGCTTTGCGCACGGCCTTCACCGAGACTTGAAACACGAGTGAGCTCAGTCTCGCGATGACCTTGATAAGCTACGCCGAATAAGTCCTTCTCTTCCTTTCCTTGTAACGCCTGTTCAAGAATCGAGGCGTCCGTAGCAAATTTACTTAATTTTGTTATATCTAAGTCAAAATTATCAATCGTGAGTTCACCGTAATGAGGCGTAAGCATTAACCTAGGAATAGGAATGTTACGAACCTCGATGGTTTGTCTCGAAACACGCCCAATATCTTCAAGCTCTTTCTTTGCAGGTTCACTCAAAATATTAAACAAAGACCCTTCTTCGTATGCGGTACTTCCAACCTCGACAGAACCCATTTTTACCGCTTCATTTTTCGCTGTTATCTCGACTATCTCCCGCACTTTGTTTTGTATTGTCGCTATCTTCACATCTTCTGGAGTGTCCTCCGACATGACAGCATTAACTGCTTTTGTTGCCTGCGCTTCAATTTCCTGCATGAGACTTCCGCTCGCTTTGATTTGCTCTTGAATATTAGTGACAAAAACAGATTGCACTTCAATAACTTCTCTTACCACCTTTGTGTCATCAGTCGAAATGCTTTCAATGTTTGACGGCTGAATAAGCTTGGAGTGTTGTGCCTCCTCAATCACTTTTGCGTAATTGTCATGGGCAACAATCATTACACGATCAACATTTTTATTTCCCGTCTTTTCTCCGTAGGGCAGGCGAAGTCCGCGACCAATTGTTTGCTCAGTTAAAATTTGTGCCACCGAAGACCTTATTGGTGCAATCGTATAAATATTAGCAACATCCCACCCCTCCTTGAGCATATTTACATGGATGACAATTTCCACGATGTTATCTGGGTGTTCAAGTGATATAAGCTTTTCAATTGTCTCATCCGCTTCGTCGCCTTTTGTTTTTGTATGAACTTCGATTACCTTGCCCTTATACGCACCACCTCTAAACTGTTCGCTATCAATCAACATACGCAATGCACTCGCGTGGGCAGTATCCTTTGCCACAACAAGCATGACGGGCTTTACTTCATGTCTATTGTTTTCAATAGCGTATTCTTTCAAAGCAACTTTCGTGCGTTCATGAAAAAAGGCGGCGAGCTGTAGTTTACGAGCATCGGTTTCTATGGACTCCGCATCCCACTGGCCAAAATCAACATCGGCTTCTGTGCCTACCCACGGATCTTTTACATACCCGTCCCGAATAGCATTTCCAAGATTATATGCGTAGAAGATATTTTTCTTGAGAATAAGCCCCGTGCCTTTCTTTGTACTCGTCGGAGCAAGATAGGGCGTAGCAGTAAATTCAAGTCCAAACAAAGGGTTTATACGGTCAAGCGAACCCATTGCCGCATCGGCATGGTAGTGGTGCGATTCATCCATCAATACAACAAGATCATCGAGAGAACTAAGATATTCAAAATATGATTCCCCGAGCATTTCACTAAACTTGGTAATACCTTTTTCTTTCTCTATATCCTTTTGCGCAAATTGCTGAATATTGAAAATGTTAATTTCTATCTTGTTTGCAAAAAGTTGCGCCATCTGGCTTTGGGCATAGTTGTCCTTGGTGATAACTTTTACATTCGAAGTCGTAAGCTCTTCAATTCCTCGAAAAACATACTTGGGATTGTTGGCTTTGCTGAAATCATCTACCAACTTGCGATAGATGGTATTGCCCGGGGCAACGATCATAAAATGCTGTATACCGTAAACAAGGTAGAGATACGCTACAAAGGCACCCATAAGACGAGTTTTGCCCACACCAGTAGCCAGTGCAAAGGTATATGCAGGGAAGGTTCGTTCGAAAGATTGAAACTGTCTCAGGTCGGGTATTGCTTGAGAGTACTCTTTGGTCGAAGCCTCAATATCCTCGACGCTTCCACGATTTTCTTTCTTCATTCTCGCCAATACCTTTTTGCCAGCATCTCCTTCTAGGTAGTCAGCAAAAAACACCAAGCTTTTTTCTTGAGGATCTCGCAAACTCATTGCGTTTGTTATGTATTGCAGGGCTTGTTCTCGGTTCATAAAAGTAGACATATTAGTTTTCGTCAGAATCAACTTCGTCTTCGTCAACTTCTTCCATCGCTCGTTCTTTGATAGGAAGCAGGTATTCTTTCTTTCCAAATTGGCACGCCTTCAAAATTGACTGCGGTATCTTTTTGATAGTGATACGGTTATCTACCTTCTCACATCCAGGTTCAAATTTCTTTGGACAGATGAGGAGTGTCTCGTTTGCACCAAGATGACTCACAATCTGTTGAACCATTGCCACAGAAAGCATCTGGGTTGTTACATAAATACTATTGTTGCCTTGGCCTTTACCGTGCTTCCAGTAGACAGCAGGGCTTGGGGCAAACGTGTAGTTGGTTAGCTTACACATCGCGCGGATGAGCTTAGTGTCATTGTAGTAGCTATCAATCACCGGATTACCAAATTCATCAATCACTACGAAACTTGGCGCAAGTTCATAAAACTTAAATCCACCCCCACCTTGCCATTTCATAGCTTTGCTTATTCCACTTTGATCAATGCCGTCTACAACATTTTTCATCCTTTTGTGTACATGTGTGTAAGCATGTTCTCCCATTTCAATACCTATATATTTTCTATTCATTTTGTGGGCGGCGGCTGAAGTTGTTCCAGAACCAAGGAATGAGTCGAGAACGGTATCTCCTGATTGAGTAGACATTTCTAAAATCCTTTTTATTTGAAGCTCTGGTTTTTTACTTTTTAGGAATACCACGTCTCCTTCGCTTGCAATTCCTTGATAGTTCATATCAGTCCAAAGATTAGTTACAAGTTCTGCCGTCACAAATGACCCATTTATTTCTTTCATCTTGTCTTTGTAAAACAAAATTCTGTTTCCATTTATCAAATAAATATCTGGGTAGCCCTCTCTGGATTGTTTGTGTATCTTACTCGGTTCTTTTTTAGAAAGATCGATATAATCCCTTGTTTCTTGCCCAACTCCCTTATAATCTGGTTGCGCAAATCTTATAATGCGCTCGGGAAAGTTTTTTAATGCCGTCTCTATTTTAAGATTATCTTTTTTAAGAATTTCCTTAAGTGAAACAAATTTCCAGTTTTCAAAACCCTCTTCATAGTTTTCAATATACTGAGAGTATGCTTTGTCATAATCTCGCTCTTGATAAACTGGCTTATAAATCCAATTTTCTTTGCTTTTTGCATAACACAACATTAGGTCGCAAACCTGAACAGGGGTGGGGTTAATTGCTTTATGACCTGTTGCCGAACCCCTTTTAATTGTTGTTTGAATAATAAAATTATTTCTTCCAAAAACTTCATCGCACAACACTTTTAGGTAATGGGCTTCCTTTTCATCTATTGAAATCCAAATACTTCCATCGTCACCCAAAAGGGCCCTTAGCAATTCAAGCCTCGGCTTCATAAGTGAGAGCCATGTGGAATGCTCAACACTGTCGTCGTAATGCTCAAAAGCATTACCAGTATTGTATGGTGGATCAATATAAATACATTTCACCTTACCTTCGTATTCTGGTAGAAGAGCTTTAAGAGCCAGGAGGTTATCACCGTGAATAATCATATTCTCGGTATCTTTGTCGCCATACGATAAATCAGTCCGCTCTTCTAAAATGCGCGGTTCAATATTGGCAATATCATACTCGGGATTGTTTTTCCCGATCCATGTAAGCTCTAGTTTTTGTTTGTTATTGCTCATAATTGTTAAATGATTTTCCAGCTGATTGTAAATAATGTTTCTATCTGTGACTTCTGCTTTAGCTGAGCTTCTATTCCTTCCAGTAACTTTTCTTTTTTAATCTCTACCTCGTCCTGTGCCTCATATAACTTTCTACGCATCTCATTACGTTTTTTCTCGGAATCCTTGATTTCCCGCTGAGCCTTGAGCTTCTCCTCAAGATTAACAATTTTTTTGGCATTTGTTTTGGCTGTCTTGATATCAATATCAAGCTTCCTTAGATCAAGCTCGAGACCTTTCTTTACATCATCTGACCAGTTATCGAGTTTATCTACTTCGTCATCAAAAAACTCACTGTTTCTTTCTGCGATCTGCCCAGAAATTATAGAGATAGTTTGTTGCTCAAGCTCATCTAGCTTCGTGGACTCTTCAGGTGACAGCGCTTTAGGTGTAACTGATTGAGCAGAAAGCGAGAATAGTTTCTTAATTATGTCTCTTTCAATAGGCTCTCCATTATTATCGAGCGCAGACACGACAACCGCATCTTCCTTTTCAAAAGCCTCAACAGTGTAGTTAGAAACTTTTAAGGTTCCATGTTTACCGACAAGTGGTTCTAGTACGGAAATAATAGACGAGTGATTTGAATAATCAAAAACAATCTCAGCAGACTCAATCTGTTTGTTTTTAACCTCATTCAATATTCTTTGTGCCAAGGAGTGCCCGGGGCGATAGACGTGCGCGTCTTCCACATTTTTACCGATCTTGTATGGACCTGGATCTATGTCCTCATTTTGAAAAGGATTTACTTTGAGAGAAAAAGAATACTCATGCTCGGCAAAGTCAGCATTATCCCCCAAGTAGTAACGAGTAACGTCCCACAGCCAGCGTTCATAGGTATCAAGGTATGACTGACTCTCTCTTTGGTTGAGTTTAAGCTTTTCGTGAACTTCAGCATCAAAGTTTTCCAGAAGTTTTTGACGTGTATCAGATAAGTTACTCTGTATACTTTCGTCCATCTCTTCCTGAAGCTTATCGAAGGCGGTATTGATATCATCGGCTGTACGGCATGTCTGATAGATTCCCGCAATACGCTTTTCAAAATCAACACCTGATTCAATAGAACCTAGCACTTCGTCACTTGCACCGAATACACCCTTAAACAATTTAAACTTCTGATCTAACAGTTCATAGACACGTTGGTCTGCGGCGTTCTTTCTGTTTACGAAGTTGATTACGACAACATCATGCTTCTGTCCGTAACGATGGCAACGACCTATACGCTGTTCAATTCGTTGAGGATTCCACGGTAAGTCGTAGTTAATAACCAATGAACAGAATTGCAGATTCACGCCCTCAGCTCCCGCTTCGGTCGCAATCATGATTTCTGCTTCGTCTTTGAAATATTCGATGAGTGCCGCTCGGGTGTCGGCTGTCTTTGATCCTGTTATTTTGTCAGTGTCCTTATTTTTTGCGAGCCAGTTTTTGTATATCTCTTTTGATTTATCGTCGTTATTTGAACCATTAAACAAAACGATTTTGTCTTTGTAACCATTATTACCCAGAAGAGTTTCTGCTAGGTATCGTTGTGTAATAGTGGACTCAGTAAAAATGATTGCTTTCTTTTTAGCACCTAGCTCGGCGGTCATTTCAAAACCTTTTTTGAGGGCAGTAAGCAAAGCGTCCCCTTTGGAGTTCGTATATATTTTCTGTGCTAGATTACGGAATCTTTCTAGATCGGCTTTTTCCTGCTCCATGAGCACAATATCTTTCTCTGTAAGAGCCTTCTGTTCTTTCTCTTCTTTATCATCTTCACCCTCCTCGTCATCAATCCACTCGTCGGACATTTCCTCAAAAGCTTCAAAGTTTTGTTCGATACCGGCGATGCCACCATCTTGAGTAGGTATTTTTGCTTTTGTATCTACGATTAGCTGTTCGAGTTTATATACCAATTTATCCAAAGTGCTGGCGATAGCGAAAGAAGACGATGCCAAAAGCTTTCGCAAAATAAGAGTCATGAGTTGGCGCTGACTAAAAGGAAGTGCGTATAGTTTTGTTCGCTGAAGATACTCAGACATTCCGTCATAAAGCTCAACTTCCTGTTCGGTAGGAACGTAATCCTGCGTGATAGGTTTTCGTTCCGTATAGTTGATATATTCCAGTACCTGGCGACGAAGTGTACGAATACAGACTGGCTTTAAGCGGTTGCGTAAATCGACAAACATTTCTTGTTTTGGCTCAACAAGACCGAGCTCATTTTCGTAAATATCTTGCTCGCGGGAAACCCGTGCATAATTTGCTTTAAAGCTTTTTAGATCACCAAACACGTGATCATCAATGATACTCACCAGTCCGTAGAGTTCGAGTAGGGAGTTTTGAAGTGGGGTTGCGGTAAGTAGAATCTTGGGGACTTCGGTCAGCGCATCTTTAATTTCACGCGCAATCTTATTGCTTGTTTTATATACATTACGGAGGCGGTGTGCCTCATCTATTACTGCCAAATCCCATTTTGTTTGTTTGATATATGGAGACTTGGAACGAGCAAAGTGGTATGAGCAGATGATGATTTTATCCTCCTGATTGAATGGATTCAGATTTCCATCTTTTATGTATTGATTAAAAGATCTTGCTTCAAGAATTATTGAAGGTAGAAAGAATTTCTCCGATAGCTCGTCGTTCCATTGTTTTCGTAAACTTGAAGGAACGATTAGAAGAATGTTTCTCTTTCTCTCAGCCCATTTTTGAGAGAGAACGAGTCCTGCCTCAATAGTTTTACCAAGTCCAACCTCGTCGGCTAAAATCGCACCTTTTGAGAGCGGTGACCTGAAAGCAAAAAGTGCCGCCTCAATCTGATGAGGGTTCAGATCAACTTGAGCGTTTGAAAGTGTAGAGGAAAGTTTCTCCAAACTATTGGAAGAACAACGCTTCGTCAGCTCGTATGCAAAATATTTAGCGTGTTGATCGGTAATCTTCATATTTTTATTTCTGATTGAGCACTTTCAAAATATCCTCCTTACGATAACGACGATCTCTCCGTGCTCCAAAGCGTATTGCCTTCAAAATACCTTTGTTGTCCCAACTGCGGAGTGTGTTTGGATGGCAATTCAAAACATCACACGCCTGTTGGAGTGTCAGGATATCGGGGAGGGCGGAAAGGTTTTTGTCGTGATTTGTTGGCATAAAGCTAACTTACCATTAGTTTACACCATTTTGAGACAAAAAGAAAGGTCAATTTAGAGCTGGAATGTCGGCTATCGTTTTGGAGATTTCAGTGAAGCCGACTGGGGTAATATCAAATTTTTCTAGGCGAATGAGCGAGATACTATTCCCATTTTTGGATAACTCTTTAATTCGGTCTTTTGAAAGTACGTAAAAACACCACTGGTTCATATCAAGGATATCGAGCGTGGCGTGGTCTTGGTGTTTGAAAAGCGCGAGTACATAAATATCCGATTTATAATCGGCAGGACTTCTCGGGAAATCACTAACTGCTGAAGACCAATAGAGGGTCTTGGCTTTGAGCCCGCTCCAGAGGATTTTTGAAAAATCATTCTGATCCCAATCCTGAATATACGAGCAACACTTCACCTCAATCTTTTTTCCATCTGGCGCGATAACGTCTGAGTCGCCCCATGGATTGCGAACATCTATTTGCTCACTCCCCCGAAGTGCGTTCTCCACGATAAATTCTGCGAGTGCTCCTCGCAGGACATTTGAGTTGAGGTTGGAAAATCCATAACTCCAAAACTCCTGCACGGAGAATTTCTTGGAACCTACATTCTTAAATTGTTCAGTGCCCGTGAGCTTACTCACGGGAATTCTTTTATACATATGTTCTCTAGCGGGTTTTTGAACGACGGAAACCTTCAGATAATCAAAAGGCTCCCAGCCATTGCGATACAACCTTTCGGCCATACCCATACCGGTTTCCCGATATGACCCGCTAGAGTGACTCTGACTGGGAGTCCTTTGATCTCTAGCGGGCTTTGCGACCATATCCTTTGGGGATTCCAAAGGGGTTAGGTCGACTGATATTCAGCTGTGAATAAATTATAGCAAAAAAATTGCTACAGCTCCATTCCAGCTTACTTTTGGAGATTTGTGTAGCTCGGTTGTCTACAGCTGTAGACAACGATCCTAAGAGTCTATTGCAATTTTCCCCCTGCGTACTAAACTGTATGTAGTACATTGAAAACATAAAGTATTGCCTTATGCGCGTTGAGATACGCGGATGAACGTCTATCACGTTCATGAGTCGAGGGAGTTTGCCGGACAGAAGTTTTAAATTCTGATCAAGGGGTCTTTGACGAAGGTAACAATACAACCAAATCGGTTGCTGTTGTTGCATTCGTTAAGTATCTCTGCCTCCTTTTCTTATGCACTAACACCAACCACTGCGGTTGGTGTTTTTGTTGTACTGATTATCAATTATTAATCACACAACTATGGCAAAGAAATTAGAGTGGCGTACGGAACGCCGAAAAGTGAAAGATCTTATTCGCTACGAAAAGAATCCTCGCACACTATCAGAAACCCAGCTTGAGGGGTTGAAGCGCAGTCTCAAGAAATTCAATGTCGCCGAGCTTCCGTGCATCAACACGGACGGCACCTTGGTGGCTGGCAACCAGAGGGTACTTGCGCTCTCCCTTCTTGGTAGAGGTGAAGAAGAAATTGAAGTACGGGTGCCGAATAGACCACTCACGGAAGCAGAGTTCCGTGACTATCTCCTTACCTCGAATCGTTCGGGTGGATCGTGGGACTTCGAGAAGCTCGCCGCTGAGTTCGACCTCGGAGAGCTTCTCACGGCAGGTTTTGATTCTCTCGACTTGTCTAATATTTATGACGACAACCTAGAGATCAGTGACGACGAATTCGACGAGGATGAGGAGGTTGAAAAAGCAAAGGATACTGGCATCAAGCACGGAGACTACTTCGCTCTTGGACGTCATCGTTTACTTTGTTCAGACGCGACCAAAACTGAGAGCGTTCAAAAGTTGATGGGCAATGTAAAAGTAGACCTCATCAATGATGACTTGCCGTTCAACATTGGCCTCTCATACAACAAGGGTGTCGGCAACAAAGGCAAGTACGGTGGTACCACTAACGACAGCAAGTCTGATGCGGAATACGAGACATTCGTGAAGTCAGTAATGCAGAATGCGCTATCGGTAGCGAAGCCAGACACTCACGTGATGTTCTGGTGCGACGAACGCTATGTGTGGTTATTCCAAAAAGCATATCGAGAGCTTGGTATTGATTCCAAGCGTCTTTGCATTTGGATTAAGGACAATCAATCACCCACACCAAAAGTTGCATTCAACAAGGTAACCGAATTTTGCGTGTACGGAACTGTTGGCCGTCCTTGGCTTAACGACAAGATCAAGAACTTGAATGAGATTCAGAATAAAGAAGTTACCACAGGCAACCGCCTTACCGACGACATACTCGACCTCTTCAATATCTGGCTCGTGAAGCGATTGCCGAGTTCTGAATATCAACATCCGACTCAAAAAAGCCCGACTCTCCACGAGAAGGCATTGCGCCGTTGCACTCGTCCTGGCGATGTCGTACTTGATCTGACGGCTGGATCAGGAAGCATCCTCTCGGCGTGCGAACAACTTAAACGGACCGCGTACCTTTGCGAAATGGAGCCAGTATTTTGTCAGGTCATTATTAATCGCTTTAAGAAAATCTCACATGAACAAGTCACCAAACTTAATTAAATATGGAGAAGCATTTCGCCTTGGCAATCATCTCCTTCTCTGCGCAGATTCTCGCAACAAGGACATGGTTGCCAAGCTAGTTGGAAAACGCAAAATCAAGGCGGTAGTAATTGATCCTCCTTATGGCGTTGCGGTAACCGAAAGCAAAGAGGGCTTCCAAACGCTAGCGAAGAACAAAGTAATCGCGGGAGACCACCTCCAAAGCGATGAGGAGTACCGAAAGTTCACCCGCGACTGGATCGAGGCGGTACTTCCACACCTTGAGCGCAAAAATAGCTTCTATATCTTCAACTCGGACAAGATGGTCTTTGCGCTTCGTGAAGGAATGCTTGAGACCGGTCTCAAATTTGGACAGCTTCTGATATGGGTCAAAACTCACGCAGTGATTGGTCGCATGGATTATGCTCCCCAGCACGAGCTTATTGCGTACGGCTGGTACGGCGTTCATGAGTTTCTAAAGTCAAAAGATAAGAGTGTCTTGGTTTGCCCAAAACCGAACAAGAGCAAGATGCATCCGACGACCAAACCGCTGGATCTCATTCGTCGACTAATTCTCAACAGCACACGCATCGGAGATGTGGTGTATGACGGCTTCCTCGGATCAGGTACGGCATTGCTCGCGTGTGAACAGACAAAGCGCGTCTGCATCGGCGTCGAACTTGATCCAGAATATTGCCAGACCATTATTGATCGATTCCAGAAGTTAACCGGGCTTAAAGCCAAAAAGATATGAGCAGGCGCGACACCATCAAAGCTCGTCAGAACAAACTCAAAAAGGCATTCCTTGAACAGTTGAAGCGTACCCCAACTATCGAGACATCCTGCCAAAAAGTTGGCATTGCCAGAGCAACTGTATACCGATGGATCAAAGCAAGCGGAAAGTTCGAAAAAAAGGTCGACGAAGCTCTTGTTGAGGGCAGAACGTTTATGTCTGACATTGCCGAGAACCAACTCTTCTCTCTTATCGGAGACAAAAAGATTGAGGCAATCCGATTGTATCTCTCAACTCACAATTCTCGGTACAGCAACAAGCTTGAGCTGTCTGGTTCAGTATCAAGCAAAGACGAACCACTCACTAAGGAGCAAAAGAAACTGATACGGGAAGCATTGAAGCTTTCATCCCTTCGAAACCATGGCAAGAAAAAAGAAAAATAGAGTCGAGGATCTATTCGAGAAGATTCTCATTGATAAAGTACTGCGAAAGAACGTCGTTCAAAAGAGTTTTGAGCATTTCTTTCCCATCTATTTCCATCGATACATGGAATACGAGACAGCTCCTTTCCATGAGGAGATATTCCGCATTCTTGAAGACGATGCGATCAAGCTCGCGGTTATCGTCGCGTTCCGAGGATCTGCCAAATCGACCATCATCACTACCGCGTATGTTCTGTGGTCGATTTTAGGCGTGCAACAGCGGAAGTTTATAGTGATCTGCGGACAGACCGAGCAGAAGTCTCGACAGTATCTCTCAAACATCAAAAATCAACTCCTCAATAACGAGCTTTTGCGGAAAGACCTCGGGCCGTTTGAAGAAGAAAAGAATAGCCTGGGTAATGCGACCGCTCTCATTATCAAAAGACTGAACGTGAAGATCATGATCAGCTCAACTGAGCAGAGCATTCGCGGTATGCGTCATGATGAGCATCGTCCCGATCTCATTATTCTCGACGACATTGAAGATACGAACTCGGTTAAAACTCGAGAAGGCAGGGACAAGGTTTTTAACTGGCTTACAAGTGAAATTATCCCAGCTGGAGACAAGCGAACTCGCATTATCGCAGTAGGAAACCTATTGCACGAAGATTCGGTATTGAAGCGCCTTCAGATGAAAATCGAAAATGGCGACATGGAGCGAATGCACGGAACGTATCGTGAGTATCCGATCATTGATGAACACGGAAACCCTCTGTGGCCGGGGAAATATCCGACACCAGAAAGTATCAGGGAAGAAAAAGAAAAGACTATGGATGATATCGCGTGGTATCGGGAATATGAACTCAAGATCATTTCCACCGCAGAGCGAGTTGTTCACCCTGAATGGATACATCGCTATGATGACCTGCCGAGTGGTAAACCCCAGACGATAGCTATCGGGGTTGATCTTGCGATTAGTGAGAAACAGTCCGCTGACTATACCGCCATGGTCATTGGATATATCTATGGGTACGGAAAGAACCTCAAAATTTACATCCAGCCTCATCCCATAAATGAACGTCTCACATTTCCAGCTCAAGTCGATCGCATCAAATCTTTGGATGCACTCCACCTGCAGAAGTGTTCGCGTGTGAAGTTCTATATAGAGGATGTGGCGTATCAAAAAGCACTCGTCCAGCTTCTGGAACAGAGCAAGTATGATGTCGAAGCCGCTCCGACCAAAGGGAGCGATAAAGCGGCGCGTTTGCGTCTTGCAACTCCCATGATGAAGGACACTCGTGTGTTCTTCCCGCACACAGGATGCGAAGAACTCATTCAGCAGTTGTTAGGGTTTGGAAAAGAAAGGCATGATGACCTTGCAGACGCTTTTGCATATCTCGTAGTCAAGACACTTGAAAATAATAGGTCAGGAGGAACTGCTGGTACTTTTCCTAGACCAGCATGGTTAGACAATCCGACCCCTCTCAGGAAAAGGGGTATGTTTCCAGCGAGCAATAGACCATATTCTGACTCATAAGTTACCAACTTAGGGCGTTTAGGACGCTCTGGACTCCTAGAGAGGTATGCGTCATTCCTTGTGTTGTATGGAAAAAACAACACAAAAGCCAGCGATGGGGATGGCACCAGAGGTAACCCCACCAACGATTAAGTACTGTCTGTATGCCCGTAAATCAACGGAGCAAGAGGACAAGCAAGCATTATCAATAGAGTCGCAGGTAAGGGAGATGATTAGTCTCGCCGAGCGCGAGGGGCTTGAAATAGTCGAGATCAAGCGAGAGTCGCACTCTTCCAAAGAGGTTGGGCAGAGGCCAGTATACAACGAACTAATCAACGAAATCAGGCAAGGTAAATTCAATGGCATTCTGACATGGGCACCCGATCGCCTGTCGAGAAACGCCGGAGACCTTGGATCGGTGGTAGACCTGATGGATCAGAAACTGCTCCACGAGATACGCACCTACGGACAGAAGTTCACAAACAACCCGAACGAGAAATTCCTCCTGATGATTCTTGGGTCGCAAGCAAAACTTGAGAATGACAACAAGATGGTCAATGTGAAGCGAGGACTTCGGGCGCGGTGTGAGATGGGACTCTGGCCATCAGTGCCTCCGACTGGATATCTGAGTCATTCAGATAGAAACAGAAAGTGCGAAGTGGTTCTTGATGAACAACGAGCTGGCGTGATCAAACAAATGTTCGAAAAAGTTGCGTATGATGGATGGTCTGGTCGAAAACTATTCAAATGGCTAGCTGAGGATATACGATTCAAGACAAAACATGGAAAACCTCTCACGCTGAGCAATGTCTACATAATTCTAAAAAGCACTTTTTACTATGGCGAGTTTGAATACCCGAAAGGTGGTGGACAATGGTACGTCGGTAAGCATGATCCGATCATAACCAAAGATTTATACGCTCAAGTACAGAACAAGATTACGAATGACTATGGAGTGAGAGCCCAAGACAAGGAGTTTGCCTTCACAAAGATGATTACCTGCGGACTCTGCGGATCGGGAGTGACGGCTGATGAGAAATTTAAGAAGCTCAAAGATGGGACGACAAACAGGTATGTGTACTACGGATGCACGAAATTCAAGGACAAGAACTGCCCATGCGGATACATTCGAGAGGAGGATCTGGTCGAACAACTCGCCAACATCCTTGACATAGTATCGCTCGACGAGATCGGAATGAAAGACAAGATTAAAGCCGAGATTGAGCAACACAATGAGTTCCAAGAATCAGTGCTTGGACGAGAAGTAATGGAGAAAGTGAAAATCAAGGATATCGACATCAGAAACTACGCGAAGCACATTCTACGAAAGCGATCTATATACGAGAAGCGAGAGTTGCTAAGTCATCTGCGAAGCAAGTTGGTGCTCAAAGAAAAACAGATATCGCTTCTCAAATAACAGCCTACTGACCACTTGCTTCTTGAATCTTTTTGAATCGGTCTGTTCCCATCATTATTGCCTTAAGTTGATGATTCTCTTTTTCTAAAGCCTTCAATCGTGGCACAAAGTCATCTATAAATTTGATAACATTTCTATCTTTGTTTACTCCATAAAACAGATCAACCAAACCCATAATTATATTAGCAATAGACCACAAATCCGTTTTGACCCAGTACTCGTCCTCTATGTCGAAAAATGGTGTAGAAAATTTCCCAGTCTTTTCATCAAATCTAAAATTGTTATGTGCATAGACAATATTCGCATGTGCCGAAGAATTGTTGATGGTTTTCTTCATATTCAAGATAGCCGTAGACCCAGCTGGGAAGTTCTCCTCGAGCCACTTATATCTCTTATTCGTGAGTTTTTGAGAAGGATCCAAAAAGCCATTCTCATCAAAGTCTGCAAAATCTTCTTTTCCAATATTTGCTATGGCATATGCCGCACACGACCCCGCCTCAAGAACCTGTCTTAGGTTCATTGAAGTTTGCACGTGATGAAGACGTACTGCGGAAAGCAACGCGAGCGTCGCGTGTTTCCTTATTTGCGAAAGAAACATAGCAAATATAAATCGATCTGGATCAACTGATTTAATAAACTCGTTTAGTAGTACATTAAACTCGGAAGCATTTATAAAAAAGTCGCCATAGCGATCTGATGCGGTCAAAAACATTTCTCGTTCACTTTCTATGATGTCGCCAAAAGTAGACTGTTTGAATTCCATAAAATCAATTTTATCATTTTTGACCGTATAAGCATAAAAGCACCCGGTTGGGTGCTTTTATGCTCTGAATACTGCGCTCAGCAGGTATGCAATTTACGGAATAGTACCAATTGGAGATTCCGATCGAAGTTTTACATCTCTTCACTTTTTTGAGGAAAGTTCGAGCCCATGACGGGTGCGTACTTTTGAACTCTAAAATATGTTGATATGTAAGCCTCGGTCTATCTCACATGGCTGCTGCGAGACTTGGATTCGAACCAAGGTGACAGCTTTCAGAGAGCTGCATCCTACCGCTAGATGATCTCGCAAGGTATGCTCCAAAGACTATGGTAGCCTTCGAACACTTACGGATAGTAGCAAAAATGGGCGGTATTTTCAAGAAAATCGAAACTGCTACCCAAAAAGAAAAACGACCCGCGGGCGAATACTTGCCGGCGAGTCGTTCATAATTTCTTTCAATACTTTTTAGTTTTTTGAGTCAGGAACTCAGTCTTCAAAATTAGGAATAATCTCGTAGTCATCCTCGTCGTGAAGGTCTGTCTTGGGCGTGCCGTCTACGATTTTGTACGTCCGATCCTTGTGAGAGTCCTTCTCGACACAGAATACCGCAGGAAGATCAAACGAGCTTTTCATAGAGTGAGTTTTACCATGACCATCCTCAATCCCGTAAAAATAAACGGGGTGAGCTCTTCCCGACGAGTGCAGTGGGGCTTTAGATGTTCTCCGATGGTGGACTCCGGTCTTCATCCAGTCTGGAACTTCCATTGACCATGGAAATGAACCACTGAGGATCTATCCTATCTCCTTGATTTGTACGCCCTACCAATGCTCCGGTTTTCATCTTCTTCTTTCTTGTGGCTAAAAAATTGAAAAATCAAAACAACAAAATCCGCTCCTGTGCGGATCCTCTCGTACAATAATTCAGTATTAAAAAAATGTCAACGTTTTTTCTTCCGCTCTATCGCCGCCTTTACAAATGCGGAAAAAAGTTTGTGCGGGTCGAGCGGGCGTGCTTGGAATTCGGGGTGAAATTGAGTACCGAGGAAAAAAGGGTGTTCGGATTTGGGAAGCTCCGCGATTTCCATGAGTGTGCCGTCGGGGGAACACCCCGAGAAGACGAGGCCTTTTGCCTCGAGCGCTTCTACATACTCAAGGGCAACCTCAAAGCGGTGACGGTGGCGCTCAATGATTGTGTCTACGCCATACGCGCCGCGTGCAATGGTTCCCTTTTTAAGTTTTGCCTCATACGCACCGAGACGCATGCTCCCGCCGAGGTTTCCTTTTTCGATATTTTCCTTTTGTCCTTCCATGATGTCGATGACGATGTGTTTTGACTTGGGGTCGATCTCGCGCGAGTTTGCGTCTTTAAATCCCAGTACGTTCCGCGCATACTCGATAACCGCAAGTTGCATGCCATAACAGATACCGAAGTACGGAATCTTGTGCTCACGTGCGTAACGGATGACGGCGAGTTTCCCCTCCACACCGCGCGAGCCGAACCCACCGGGCACAAGAATGCCGTCAAATTTTTTCAGTTCGGCAAGCGATGATTTTTTCCCCTCAAACTCCGTCGCCGAGAGCCACACGAGCTCGGGCTTCTTGCCCGCATGGTACGCGGAGTATTTAATTGCCTCGATGATCGACACGTACGAATCCGCAAACATAAAATCCCCCGTATCAAAATATTTGCCGACGATGGCGATGCGGACAGTATCTTTGGCGCGATGCACTTTACGAACAAACCCCTCCCACTCATGCCAGCGACCGTTCCTGCCGTGCGACTTAAGTCCCAGTTTCTTCAAAATCTTTTCTCCAAGGTCATCTTTTTCAAAATTAATAGGCACATCGTAGACACTCTCCACATCGGGCGCGGAAATGACACTCTCGGGCGTCACATTACAAAAGAGCGCAAGTTTTTCCTTGCGTTTGGTGTCGATGGGAGTATTGCTTCGCGCAATGATGAAGTCAGGTTGAATCGCGGCGCTGTTGAGCGCGCGCACCGCGTGCTGGGTCGGCTTGGTCTTCATCTCACCCACCGTCGTCGGTGTCGGCAGGTACGAAACGATAGCAAAGAGCACATCGGCGGGATTTTTTATCTTCATCATGCGCGCGGTCTCGAGAAACAAAATGTTCTCATATTCACCAACCGTGCCGCCGACTTCGATGACCACGACCTCGGCGTTCGCCTTTTCCCCTGCCCTCTCAATGCGCTCGATTACCTCGTATGGAATATGGGGTACCACCTGGACGCACCGGCCATTGTACGCAAGCGCGCGCTCTTTCTCAATGACCGACAAGTACACACGCCCTGTGGTCATATAGTTATCGCGCGAGAGCGACATACCCAAAAAGCGCTCATAGTTCCCCATGTCCTGATCTGTCTCGTCGCCGTCATTCAATACAAAAACTTCCCCGTGCTCGGTTGGGTTCATGGTGCCGGCGTCGACATTCACGTACGGATCGATCTTTATCGCCGTCACCGAATACCCGTGCGCCTGCAGAATCTTGCCGATGGACGATGCGGTGATCCCCTTGCCGACGCCGGAAATAACCCCCCCTACAACAAAAATATATTTTCGCGATTTTTTCTTCATGGCAAAGATATGCGGATAACTCTCGTGATTAATGGACGGATAAATACTTGCGGACGGCTAGGTAACTCGAGACCGCCCCGAGCACCATACCGGTAAGTACGGTAATGAGAAAAATATCTACGAAGTTCGCGACGAAATACTGAAGTAAATCAATTCCGCCATAGAACCCCTGCGTCACATTCTTCAGCCAGTATGTGACTGGATAAAAAAGGATCATCGTGAGTAGTCCAGCCACGAGGCCGTAGATGACCCCCTCGACAAGGAACGGTCCACGAATATAGTGGTTGCCGCCCCCCACAAGACGCATCACGCTGATCTCATCCCGCGCGATAAAAATAGCGAGTCTGACCGTATTGAATGTGATGAGCACCGAAATACCGATGAGAAGCGCGGTAATGATGCTCCCGAGCTTTTTTACCCCTTCGATAAGCCGCGACAAACGATCGATAGCAATCTTGTTGTCATTATAATTCACCTTAGAAATGATTGAGGATGCTCCGGAAACGAGCGCGCTCTTTCCTTGTAAAAAATTAGAGATCCCTTCGTATTGCGAAGGCTCCTCTGCTTTTACATTAAGGATTGCAGTGAGCGGATTATCACCCACTTCATCGAGCGCCTGAATGATTCGGTGATCATCTTTATGTAACTCGCGAAAATTCTCGAGTGCTTGTTCGCGCGTAACATACAAAACAGTCTCCACCTCGGGCAAACCCTCGAGGCGCTGTTTGAGATCCATGATTTCGGACTCCTTGGTACCGACCGCAATATAAATATTAATATCTATTTTATTCTCGAGGTCCTTGAGGGCGGTGCCCAAAAATGCGGTTAGGAGAAATGTCGAGCCAATCATGAACAAGGCGACAACCATGACAAAGACCGCGGAGAGCGAAACACTGCCGTTTCGCCAAAAGTTGATGAACCCCGCTTTAATGATTCTTTTTGTGTTTACCCAGAGCATAATGATTTTTATTTATTCTATCACATCACCGTCGCAGACTATATACTCATGGCTACAAGGCGTACTTCCCCGTAGCATCGTCACGGACCACCTTGCCGTGATCCATGGTAATGACACGTTTTCCCAATGCCTCGACCACGCCTTTGTTGTGTGTCGTCAAGATAACGGTCGTTCCGATGTCATTGATCTTTTTGAGGATTTGTATGATTTCATACGTGTTCACCGGGTCAAGATTCCCCGTCGGCTCATCGGCGATGATAAGATCCGGATGATTGACGATTGCGCGCGCAATAGCGACCCGCTGGAGCTCCCCGCCAGAGAGCTGCCTTGGGAAATTCCACATTTTCTTGGAAAGATCGACGAGCTCGAGCACGTGGGGCACGTCGGAGGCGATTTCTTCGTCGGTCTTGCCCGCCGCTTCCATGGCAAACGCCACATTTTCATACGCGGTCTTTGTCGGCAATAAGCGAAAATTTTGAAAAATAACACCGATGCGGCGTCGAAGAGTGGGCATATCTTTAGCGCGAACTTTTTGGATATCGACGGAATCAAAAGAAACCGACCCACTCGTGGGGTGCTCTTCCCCCAAGAGAAGTTTGATAAGTGTCGTCTTTCCCGCACCGGAGTGTCCCACGATGGAAATAAACTCTCCTTGGTCGACCGAAAAGGTCACCCCGTCGAGCGCACTGGTTCCGTCGGGATAGACCTTTGAGACATTGTCGAAGTAAATCATTCCCCTTATCCGAAGCCGCGCCCCCCCCGTGTGTGTTTCTATTCAAAATTCAATATTCCATATTCCATATTCTACTTTCTACCCTACAATTCCCTCTCCGCTTCAATGAACGCCTCAATCTCCCCGTCTTCGAGCACGGCGTCCACGTTTCCGGTCTCTACTCCCGTGCGGTGATCCTTGACCATCTTGTAGGGGTGAACGACGTAGGAGCGGATTTGATTTCCCCATTCGATGTCGGTTGTTTTACTAATGTACATTCCTGATTCCGCCGCCTTGCGCTCTTCTTCACGTTTTTTGTAGAGCTTGCCTTTGAGGATTTGCACCGCGCGCTCACGATTTTGCTCCTGCGAACGCTCGGTCTCCACATGCACGGCAATCCCCGTGGGTATGTGCACGACGCGCACCGCCGTCTCGCGCTTGTTCACATTCTGCCCGCCCGGCCCCGAAGAACGGCTGAACTCGACCCGAATATCGCGATCAGAAACCCCGATATCATCACCATGCGATTTGAAATCGGGGATAACTTCCACCATGGAAAACGACGTGTGTCGCAACTTTTTGGAACTGAACGGCGAGATGCGTACGAGTCGGTGCACGCCGGATTCGTTTTTAAGCATGCCATACACGCTTTTGCCATGAATCTCGAGTGTGATGTTGCGATACCCGCCGTGGTCATTTTTGTTTTCATGCACCGTTGTCCACGAGAATCCGTGTTTTTCAAAAAATTTCGTATACATGCGGAGGAGCATACTGGAAAAGTCCTCGGCGTCATCCCCCCCCGCCCCCGAGAAAATGGTCATGACGGCATTGCCGCGATCATATTTACCCACGCCGGCGAGCTTTTCCTTGAGCTCGTGGATTTCGCGGATCGTCGCCTGCGCGCGCGCTTTGTCGGACCAAAAGTCCGCGGTCACCATTGCCGCTTCAAGTTCGGCGATTTTACTATTGATATCCTCTTTCGTCATTTGCATTGCCCCAGTATAGCAGAGGCGACCGAGTGGCAGAAATTTGCTTTTTTATACAAAATATGCCATAATTTTTTTTAGTCATTAATTGACCTTTCAATGTGTAAAAAATGGAGGTAACGGTGAAAAATAGAGACCCATATGATGACCCTGGCGCGGTATTGATAATTTTGTACAATCACAAAGAAGGCAAGGTTCTCGTGGTGCAGAATACAAAACACTTGCGGCCAAAATGGAAATTCCCCGCAGGGCATATCAAGCATGGTGAATCGCCCCTAGTAGCAGCAATACGCGAACTATGGGAAGAAACATCACAAGTGGTGGGAGAGAACTGCCTGCGTGAATTATTAGATCCGATAGACAAGGGCAACCACTTTCTTTATATATACGGCGCGATTGTAGAAGATTTCATTGAAATCTCGAAGGGTCTCATCAAAGACGGGGATGCTCTCCTTGAAACAAAGCTCCTCTCCCCGAGAGAAATACTAGGGCTAGTGGATTTTCTCCCTACGCATAGAAAAATTTTCAAAAATATTCTTTTTAAAAAAACCACGCCCAAAGTTATTCCGCAGATTCAATCAAGCGCCAGATAATAATCCGCAAGGAACATCATCTGGTGTTTTTTCTTTTTGGAGCCACCTCGCAGAATCGAACTGCGGACCTTCTCGTTACGAGTGAGATGCTCTACCAACTGAGCTAAGGTGGCATAATTAATCTTACAAAAAACTTGCGTGAGCCGTTGTCCGGGATTGAACCGGAGACCTCGTTCTTACCAAGAACGTGCTCTACCAACTGAGCTACAACGGCGAGGTGAATCTTTCCCTATATTCGCTCTGTATAAACTGCGTGGTAACCCGGTAAGCCTACCAAAACAGCTACAATAAGCACGGCGTGACGATGCGGTAAACTTACCAAAACAGCTATAACGACTTAATATCTTTAACCTCAAACTTTTCCAGCACCCCGACACGATACACTATTTGCGCATTTTTTTCAATGCAATGCAAAACACCCCCGGAATTTCCGGGGGTGTTTTGCATTGCGCAGTCGATGGGATTTGAACCCACGGTCCCCACCGTGACAAGGTGGTGCTTTAACCAGCTAAGCTACGACTGCATATTTTTTAATTTATGGTATTTTTCAAATACCTTCTTCTTTTTCTCAAGAAAAAGACTGTTTTTAAGATGACTCTTATAATTATACATAAAATCGTATAATTTCAAAGAATCTGTCTTCTCCAACACACAATCACGCCTAAATGAGATACGATTCCAACGCAAAAGGAGCCCAAAAGAGCTCCCGAAGCGGTGAATACCATAGATATGAAAGACGACCATTTGGTAAGTGTGGAACAACTTGCCGAGTTTATCAAACTCGGGAATACGGTCAGATTTAAAAGCACAAGCAATAAAGAAGGAACGTATGAGTTGGTGGACACTGCGCTCGGCAAGTTTCGGTACAATTCTGGCGGTGTTTGCACGGGTTGCTATTGCAGGACTGGTCTAGTATTTACGGAAAGGAATCACTAAAGAAACACTTCTCGCGGAAACAAAACGCATGACTCACTTCGAGACCGCACAAAAAGTCTTTGTCGAAAGACAGAAATTATTCAGAGAAATTAACAGCAAAGTATGATACCATTTGGGTGTAATTTAGGGATTGGAAAATACTTGCTCCACCCATATTCGCATCATTCCGCAACAATCTTTACTGAAATTTTTGTGGGATCGGCAGGAAATGTTGTTTTCCAAAGCGGTCGAATGACGGTATTCGCGCTTTTCACATTACTATCGGCGGCGATGATCTTTCCTGCGGTTGCCTTATCCTTGCCCGCAAGGTCGCTGGCAATCTTCTGGGTATCAATCTGCCCGACAAAGAGTGGTGTTCCCACAAGGGTAAAGCGGATATTTTTTAGATCAGTAAGGACTACGGTATCGACAGAAGTGCCGAATGTAAATACCAGTGTTGCAATATTTGAAAGTGTTAACATATTGTCTTTGAATTCAGGAAGTGCCACTTGTGCAATTTTTTTCGTAAGAATTTCTTTATCAAAAAAGAAAACGGAAGCAATCGCGCGCATACGGAGGTGTGCGGTATCCCCTGATGACATAGAAAGAGAGAGCGGAATTTCTTCGAACTTAAGCACCATGCTTCCGGGGAAAAATACCGCAGTCTCGGGAATTTGTCCGCGCGCTTTTTCAACCACGTTTTTTTTAAGTTCTTCTCTCAGGTCTTTCTCTGCTCCCGCGACGGCTTCATCGGTAGGGACCTTTACAGAACCTGAAAATCCCCCTTTGATTGGCGAATCCGGCTTTGACCGCGCGGTGAACTTTGTATACCGTGGGTCACCTTTGAGCCCGGGGATAGTAAAGTCTGCAAGTCCGATATTATACTCTTCGCCGGCGGCATCCGCATACGCGAGCACCTCGACTGACCCGGGCGTGACAACCTTGCCACCGACAATCTTTGCCCCCGGGACAACAACTGATTCGTCAATACGAAATATCTTGTGGTCTGACGACTCGAGACGAGTATTTTTTACCAAACGTTGTTCTTTGGTACTATATGCATTGAAAATAGCGACTTTACCGGAAGCCTTCTGCTTGATATCTTTCGAGACAGTTGCGGGAATATCTTTTGACGTCTCTTCGGTGAGGCTCACTAATTGAAACCCGAGGTCACCAGAGAGAGGGACGAGACTTGCGGTAAATTCATGGTCAAGATTGGCACTCTTGGTAAGCGGCACAAGCTCTATCGTCGCGCTTGAGAAGTACGTTGCGACCGCAAACCCCGCGCTGAGAAGCACTGTCACCGCGAGCGCCCACCATAATCCATACGAACGAGACTGTTTCGGGGACGTAGTCTTCACTGCCTGCGGCTCTCCTCGAGGCTTCATATTGATACGGTCAAAAAAAGGATTCTGTTCGATACGCTCAAGCCCTTTTACCGGAGTTCCTTGCTTCAAGGAAGACTCAAGGATAAGCGGCGGACGCTTAGCGGAATTATCCTGTCCGAGGACTTCATTTTTTGGTTTTCGTATAATGCCATCCATAATAAATAATATATTCAGTATATCACTTTTGCACAAAAAGCTTCTGTGCAAAAAGTGCCTCAATGACAATGAACGGATCCCGTACCACCCCGGTATCAAAAGAAACAAACCGCGCCACAATAAATTGATCAAGGCATTGTGCTTCAAATTTCTCTCCGCGAAGCAGGGTTGATTTTGCCTCTTGTATCAAACTAGAAAATATTTTGGCGATGTCATCATCTGAAGAAAAAAATATTTTATGTGGAAGCGCCCCTTCTCTCGAAAGTTCTCCGAGGGCATTTTCGAATGACGCCAGCCACTCTGCAGAACTCGCTTCGACAATCCCCTTCACCCGCCCATGCTTCTTTTGATCCAAGGTGCCGGAGAGAAACATTGCAAATGTCGATACGGCATCTTCTTGCGGCGCTTGGAGCCCCGCGGATAGTTTTCGAATAAAAAAGTTTTTTCCGTACGGAAACGACACAGTTCCCATCAAGAGATTGTCCCGCACCAGAGAAACGTCGGTTGCCTCTCCAGTAATATCGAGGAACAAGAAGCTCTCTTCATGGAGAAAAACATCGCGTATCGCACTAAACGCCGCGACAGGAAACGCGCCAAAACGAATCGTTTCGTTTTGGAAAAAACTGCCGAGGACATGCTTGATACTCTCGATGACCCGCTTCGAAGAAACTCCCGTCACGACATCTACCTCCGCATGGGTTGTCTTTTGTGCGTACGGATTCTTGACCTCATATCCGTTCAACTTCACCCGAATGACGTGCTTTTCTATAATCTCTATTTGTGGAGCGGGCAAAATGTCTTTAATTTCCTCCTTGAGTTTCTCTATATCTTCGAGAAGAAACTCGGCGAGGGTACGTTCAGTGATTTCAAACGCGACCGTGCGCTCGATGCGAAGGTGGCGACTTTTCAAAATAAACCACGGGGAGGCAAGAGTACATACGATATGCACTGGTGCACCAAACTCTTTTGTCTCCTCTTGGACGCGGGCAAGGGCGCGCATGAGCGCGTGATTCATCGCGATTAAAAAGCGCGGAGAAGACAGTACGTCATGGAACGGGATGGTCTCGCGAACCGATTTATGAATTTGTGGCGGCTTCCCCTCGTGGATTTCTGTAAGCGCAACACCCACGCTCGCTGAACCAATATCGATCAAAAGTGTCAGTGATTTGTTCTGCTTTTGTTTTTGAAGAAAGGAGAATTTCATTACCTATAGTATATCGCCAAGAGAGGAACGACGCAAATGCTTTGAGGTATTTACTTCCCGGGATTCTTGACGTAGTATCTCATTAGGCTCAAACGCTCCCCTGGAGCAGGAAGGTGGGAAATGTCCCCAGCAAGAAAACACAGATCACTGAGTAGTAAATATTTAATGAATGCGCTCCAAGCGCTTTATCGTGCCGATGCGCATGTACGCGGGGAAAAAGCTCGCACTTTCAAAAGGACGGGAAAACGTGTTACAACAGCGGCGGCCTCATGAGATTGCTTGAGGAGATAAAATATGAGCTCCCCCTTCGACCTCCGCACAACACGGACGAAACATCCGCCTATCGCTATCCGACGTGGGGAGTGATAGACTGCGCCCTTGCAAAATACTCTGTAGTGCCAGAGAGTACCATCGCCGAACGGGTCGCGTGGTTCCAAGATGGTCTTATTGGGATACGAACGATGGATCAGGGGGAATGCGACCGAGGATACCGCAATGAAAATCGCGCGAGAGATAATCTCCACGATGATTCACGCGCTCGAAAAACTTCAGAAAAAACAGAGTGAGGGTTAGCACCTGCCTAGAACAGTGCTCGGCCTCAACAAGGATGTTGCGGCCGTCTTTTTACTAACCTCGCCAAACCCACTTTTCAGTCATAGTATTACACCACACCATCCATTTACATAGGCAATTCCTATGTTTCCTATGTAAACCCAAGTTTATTCCAACACCGCTTTGATGCGGCGGATGCCGGCGGATGAAGCTTCTTCTTTGACAATCTTAAACTTTCCCATACCCTCCGTTTGCACGACGTGCGGACCACCACAGAGCTCGCGGGAGTAGGTGGTGCTGTCGGGAACGACGACCGAATACACGTTCACCACATCCGGATACTTCTCCCAAAAGCTCCCCTCGACACCCGCCGCTTTCGCGTCTTCTTTTTTCATCTGCTCAATCTTCACGATCGAGTGTTTGCCAATCGCTTCGTTCACGTACGCTTCCACTTTATCGAGCACATCACGCGGAACTTTCTCCGGATACGTGAAGTCAAACCGCGTGCGCTCCTCAGTGATGTTCGATCCCGCTTGGTGCACGCTATCGCCCAGATATTTGCGCAAGCCCGCGAGCATGAGGTGTGTTGCCGTATGAAGTGCGGTTGTCTTTTCACTGTTGTTTGCCAGACCTCCCTTAAACTTCCCTTCAGTGCTCGTACGCGAAAGGTCCTGATGTTTTTTAAACTCCGCTTCGAACCCCGCGCGGTCGACCGTAATCCCCTGCTCTTTTGCAAGCTCTTCGGTCATTTCCAAAGGAAACCCGTAGGTTGAAAAAAGTTGAAATACGTCAACGGCAGAAACTCCCCCGCGCTTGCTTATGTGAGCAAATTCTTTCATCCCCCGCTCAAGCATCTGCCTGAACTTCTCTTCTTCTTTGCGAATCTCGTCGGCGATGAATGTCGCCTGCGCAGCAACATTGTCATACACACCCGTATATTTCTCCGCAATGATCGGGACGAGTCCAGCAAGCATGTTGTGCCCGATACCGAGTACGTCGGCATAACGCACCGCGCGGCGAAGAAGCCTTCGCAAAATATACCCCTGATCGGTGTTTGCCGGACGCACGCCATCGGCGATTATCATAACCCCCGTACGAATATGGTCAGCAACGATCCGCGATGCCCGCACGTCGCGGATTTCACCACCGACAAGTTCTTTTATCTTCCCCATCACCGACACAAAAAGATCCGTATCAAAAATGTTATTCTTACCCTGCACCATCATGACCACGCGCTCCAATCCCGAACCGGTATCAACATTCTTACTCGCAAGCTTTCCCACAACCTTGCCGCCCTCTTTCTCATATTCCATAAAAACATCGTTCCATATCTCGACGACATCTTGACGATCATCCGCCGCCATGTATTCTTCTTTGGTCATGTCGCCCAAGCCGCGCTCGGTCACATCATAAAACATTTCCGTATCGGGACCGCACGGACCATTGTCGCCCGGACTCCACCAGTTGGACTTTGCAGGCATGAAATAAATACGGTTCTCTGGAACGTACTTTTTCCAAATCTCAAACGCTTCATTATCACGCGGCGCGTCGTTGTTACCCTCGAATACAGTAACATAAAGCCGCTTAGGGTCGAGACCAAGCCCTTCTTCTTTGGACGTCAAAAATTCATAGCTCCACTTGATCGCGTCTTCTTTGAAATAGTCCCCAAGCGACCAATTGCCGAGCATTTCAAAGAAGGTGTCGTGCGTATTGTCCCCCACTTCATCGATGTCTTGCGTGCGCACGCATTTTTGTGCGTTCACGAGACGCTTACCCTGTGGATGTGGCGCGCCCATGAGGTATGGCACGAGCGGCTGCATGCCAGCGGTGTTAAAAAGCACGGATGGATCGTTCTCGGGCACAAGTGGCGCCGAAGGAATGACTGCGTGTCCCCGCTTCTCAAAAAACTTCAAAAATCGACTTCTAATTTCGCGTGAGTCCATAATTTACTTATCTTAATACAACTATGTTACTTTACAAAACGACAATGGCTTATGTCAACACCATCAAAATCGCACCAACCGTCATGAGCGCGGCACCGATTCCCGTCTTCCATGTAAGCGTTTCTCCGAGAAAGACAACCGCAAGTATGACAACCATTACCACACTTAATTTATCAATCGCGACGACTTGCGATGCGGTCCCAGACTTGAGTGCAAAAAAGTAGAATAGCCAAGAGAACGCCCCCGCAATACCCGAGAGAATAATGAGCACCCACTCGCGCCCCGTGAATGAGGCCACAGTAAACCCATCAAATTTCTTGAGGGCAAGTGCAAACGAAACAAGAAACACCGCCATAATAACCGCACGCACCGTGGTAGCGAGCGTCGAATCAATGTCTTTGAGCCCCAGCTTCGCAAAAATAGCGACCAATGCCGCAGTAAATGCTGAAAAAAATGCGTAAAAAAGCCACATAGATTATTTGCACTTATTTTGTCGTTTGCACGAACGGAGGTCTTTCGCGATGACGAGGATAAGAAGGAGTGATGCGAAAAGGATGATATAGGACATAAAATATTGATATATTAGTCTTCACGGTCATCGAGCTCTTTGTGCAGGGTATCATTTTGCTGTCCGGGGAACACCGAGCTACGCACAAACTTCGTCAGACGATTCTCGACGAACCACAATATCGTAAGCGAGAAAAGCGAGAGAACCGTCGCCGCAATAGCAAGTGTATAAAACCCGTACCCGACCGCCATGCCGACCCCCGCCGCAATCCAAATACCGGCGGCAGTCGTGACCCCGCTCACGCGCGCTTGTTTAAATATAACCAACCCCGCGCCGATAAACCCGATGCCGGTGATAATCTGCGACGCAAAACGCGTTGAGTTGGTAAGCGCCACCGCCGATTCGTAGCCGCCCGAAGCGAGGATACCGACGATGGAAAAAAGCGCCGCCCCCAAGGCAACCAATCCGTACGTCCGCATCCCCGCAGTCTTGCCTGCGATAGAGCGCTCGAGACCAATCAACATGCCGAGCAAAAGCGCGAGTACGAGCTTCAAAATAATGTCGGTGGTGTGGGCGTCGATGAATTCCATGGTGATGTAAGTATATCAAAAACGTGTAAAAACTAAAACTCCTGACACACCGCGTCAATTTCACTCATCACGCCGGCAATTTTTTCAGGAGAGAAGCCCAGTGCTTTGAGTTCTTGATTTTTCTTCTGTAAATCCGTACACATAACGATTCCCTGATTCAAGAGACTCGTCTTATGGGAGGCACTCAGCGTCGTGAGGCACGTCAGTGGGTGAACTTTGGTTTCCATAATCAAGTCTTGCAAATTCCCTTCGTGCGGATAGTCCCAGCCAATAAGCTTGAGTCCCGCACACTGTGCGTACGCAATAGCATCATGTGTGAGTTTTGTGTTGGTGACGAGCCAACCCTCGTGAATCTTGGGGGTTTTATCCTCACGATGATCATGCCCTTTTTGCAAATCAAGAAACCGCGCGTACACATAGAGCGCGACTTTGACATCACTCTTGATCCCCAGCTGGTTGTGGAACTTCGCCTCGACGAAAATATGTCGGTCATCCTTTTCTGCAAGCACATCAACTTCGTGCGTAACGCAAAATCCCGGCAAGACGACGCCCGTTTTTGTTTGGTAGCCTTTCTTTTTCAAAATCTCGGCAATAAACTTCTCGAAGGGGAATCCGCTCGGCCCGAGGTTGAGCACCGCACGGCGGAGGCTATACCGCGCCGCGACCACATAGCGCTTTTTCTTGAGGATGGTGAATGCGTGGCGATAGATTTCTGATGTCGACAAACCGTCGCGAAGCTCGGGAAGCACATGCGACACGACAGATTCGATGATTTCCTCGTCGGCGCCCGCACGACGGAGCGAGTGCCGTAGCTTCGCCAAGGAAAACGGCTCCCGCTCGCCCGATGTTTTTATCACCCACGCGGTATGTTCTTTTTTCATCCCGTTAGAAGTTCGATTATTGAAATCCTAAAATACTATTATACTACCGACTTTCCCATCTTAAGTAAAGACTGATTGTGACGAAACTTCTAACGGGACAAGTATTCCTCACATTGTCGCATACGAAGAAGGAATTTGAAAGGCTGATGGGTTTAAAAAACACCCCACTCTGCATACTGCAAAGTGGGGCTTACCAGATTTTCTATTGTCTTTTTTTGTGTGGGGAATTATGCCGCCTTGCTCTCTTCGTCGAACTGATTGAAAAGGTGCAGTGGGGCTCCCGTTTGTTCTCCTCGCGAGAGGATACTCGCTCGTGAGTCATTGACGAACGAGGCACGGACGACAACATAAAACCTTGCCGCTCGCATAAAGGTGTTAAGGGTATCAAGATACACATTTACCCTCTTGAAATTTCCTTTGTGCACTGCCCATACCACATCGTGTATTCCATGATCATAGGCATACTTCCCTGCCGCGACATACGCAAAGAGGACATTCACATCATTTTCCTCTCCATAGAGCATTCCCTTTACGCCGTGTTCCGCTCCGAAGGCGTGAGCCACGGCGACCGCGGTCACCTTTTCCATATCGTATTCCGGAACCCTTGGGTCTGAAAACATAAAGAGAGTAACCTTACATTCTTTACGCTCTTCTCTCAAAAGGTATGCCGTCGCCGTTGAAACCGGACCGCCCGAATACAGCAATGAAGGTATGTTTCATCCTTTATTCTCCCTTTTAATTTACTTTTTCCTCCCAGCGTCTTCTGGAAGAGCCAACATACAACAATAACAAATAATCGATAGACTAATCAAAAAGTGCGTCCTTCTTGCCTGCGGACACGGACTTTGCCTGTGCGGCGCGAAACTCCGTCTGCACGTCACGTGCGGCTTTGCGATAGGTGCAATAGTCACAGTGCGCGCCGACTTCGGGGATCTCATTCGTGTCGAGACACTTTTTAATGGCGAGAATTGTTTTTTCAACCCATGCATCATTCCCCGTATATGCGATCAACGTAACATCAAACTCAAGCTTGCCGTCAAACGCCTTTTTATCCTTGATGCCGTTTGCGTACACAAAGTACCCCGTATCGGAAACCTTAAATCCGTTCCTGCGCAAGAGCCACTGATACACTTCCATTTGCCTCTTGTAGCCAATATGCCAATCCTCATCAAGCGTCGTAATCTCTTCGTCCTTGCTTGTTGCTTTGTAGTCAACCACAATAAGCTCACCCGCCAGGTTCACCCACACATCATCCACCGCACCGGAAATCGTAAATCCCGTCGCCTCGTGCTTGTAGTCAATTCCTTTAAAATTCTCGCGCCACACACCCATCTTTTCGTGGTCAAATGGCACCGCATCCACCCCGTACTGTTTCATGAGCGGATGCGCGGTTTTCCCCGCACGATGAATGTCAAATTCTTTCTTGAGGAGATGGTCGACGGCGCTGTTCAAATTGAACGGAAAGCCCGACGGACGCGCCGTACCGAGCTTGTTGTCGATATAAAAACAGCGCGGACACTGTTCAAAGAGGTCTATCTTTGACCGAGAGAGGCGCCAGCGCGGACCACCGTAGTTCCAATCGGGCTTGCGGTGCGGTTTGTAGAAGTCGGACATAGAGGTATGGTAGCACGGGAGGGTGGAATATTGAAGATGGAATGTAGAATATCGAATAAAATCGATTCATCCATTTAATTATTTTAAAATCTCCGATTTAGTACTATGAGGTCAAATTGGAAAATTTAGAGTGCTATTCAATATTCCACATTCAAAATTCTAAATTCTATTCCCTAAAACGCCATGTGATCCCGCCAACGATGATAGAGATCACGCGTCGCACGGAGGTCGCCCGCATTGTAGCGCGCGATATCTTCGTATTTCCCTTCGGCAAAAAGTCGTTTCACGTCGTCACCCGTCACGCCCGCGGCTTTAGGGCTTTCGATACCGAACGCGCGGCACCACAAATGCAAATTCCCTTTGCGACGCACCGCTCCGTAAAAGGTAAGCTGATCAAGGAGGTCGATATGCTTGGACTCATAGTCTTGGCTTCCGAGATAGCGGTTGGACATGAGGTCTTTGGTCGGGCGAATACCATGCACCGCTGAGCGCACCATGAGGAACGGCACGTCAAACCCGCGTCCGTTAAAGCTCACGAATGCATCGTACTCGGCGACACCGCGCCAAAAATGCTCCAGCATTTCTTTTTCGCCGAGGACTTTGTATTTGATTCCCTTTTCTTCAAGGTCGGAGATGGGGACGCGCGCATTCGGCGCGTCAAAATACACCGCGCCCTTGTTGCGTTCGTCGTCGAGTACACCGATCGCAACAATCCGTCCCGTGAGCGGCGAGAACCCAAGTCCGTCCTTCACGTCGGCAAGTGCGCGCTCGTATCCCTTGTCATCATCACCGGATTCTTTTTTGATCCAGCGTGTGAGCGTGTCTTGCGTCGCAGAATCAAGCGTGTCAAAATCCTCGCCAATGGTTTCAATATCAAAAATAAGGGTAGGCATGGCGATATAATACCATAAAGAAAAGCGCTTCTCGTAATTCGCGGACGATTTTCAATGCGTCACCGCATTCACGCACGCATTGAATGCCTGCACTTGTGTATTGAATGTAGCAACAAGCACACGATTTGTTTCAACCATCGCATTATAAATCGGCACCAGCGCATTAAACTTCGCTACATACTCATTATAGTTGGGGTCATTTTGGGGTGTCGCATCGATTTGCGTTTTTTGATCATTGAGTACGGCGCGCATGGCTGCAATCTCGGTGCTATTCGTGGTTATTTGAGCTTTCATCCCCGTATCAATCGCCGGACACGCCGAGAGCGGCACGCCAAAGCTCTGCACCGCAAGCCACGTCTCGCGCCCCTCGTACATTCCCTTGCCAACCGCAATCCCAATCTCCTGGTACTGCGCATTCAAAATATTGGCACGGTGCCCCGGACTCGCCATCCATGCGTCGACAAGCCCCTTATCGCCGTCAAAATCCCCAAGCGCAAGATTCTCTCCCACGACAATAAATGTATATCCGACACTCCGTGCCAAGTCGCCCGGCCCCACCCCTGTCGGCGACTCATGCGCAAAATACTGCTTGGCAAACATATCATCGAGTTTCATCTGCGCATCGCGGTCAAGCGTGGCATTCTCCGCAAGTGGCGGAAGCCCGGCGTTCTCCGCGCGCGCTTTGTTGGTATAAAAAAGTACGCCATTTAACGAAAGCGTGCTTGCCGATGTTTGCAAAACAACAGACACCGGCTTGCGAAGTGGTCCTGGTGCAATAATTTGTTCGTTCGTCGATGTCGCTACCGTGTTTACTTTTTTTACCACCGTCGTCGTCACAACCTTGAGCGCAGGTGTGTGTATTTTCGTCGTAGTGCTTACCGGGCGAACCGGCGTAGTAGTTGCCTTCGTCGTCTGCACAGAAACAATCTCGCTTGTCGTCCGCGGACCTATCGTGTGCTCGAGATATGTATACGAGAAAAGCCCTGCGCCCACAAGCGCAAAAAAGCCTAAAATGAACCCAATGAGGTTGGCGAGCATGTTATCTCTATCTTACCGCATGCTTCTCGATTTCCAAAAAGAGAAAGAGGGGTATCTCCATCCGCGCGCGGTCCTCCGCGTCTTTGCGTGGACCTTTTTCGCTTTTGCGGTGCGAGAGCCATTCCTCGAGCCGCGCCACCGCAAGCCCCGCATTCGCGAGCGTTTTAAAATACTTTGAATTACGAAACTCCGCAACCTGACTTTTCCACACCCATGCCAAACAACCGCAGTCAGGTGCGGTCTCTACAAAAGTAAATTTTTCTTCAA